>DATGPY010000218.1:0-3817 GCA_035304465.1 Acidimicrobiales bacterium
TTAGGGTCGGCGCATGAGCGTCGACCTCGCTGACCTGGTCTCCCCCTGGCGAACGGCGGTCGTCACCTCGGAGATGCAGAACGGGGTGGTCGGGGAGGAGGCCGCGCTCCCCGAGCTGGCCGCGGCCGCCCGGGCCGGCGCCCTGCCGGCCACCGTCCGCCTCGTCGAGGCCGCCCGCCGCGCCGGCGTCGAGGTGGTCCACGCCCTGTACGAGCGCCGGGCCGACGGCAAGGGCGCCAACACCAACGCCCGCCTCTTCCACGCCGTGGCCGGGCGGGACGTCAAGCTGCTGCCCGGCAGCCCCGCCGTCGAGGTGGTGCCGGAGATCGGCGTCGCGCCGACCGACATCGTGCTGCGCCGCACCCACGGCATCGGCCCGATGGGCGGGACCGACCTCGACCCGGTGCTGCGCAACCTCGGGGTGACGACGATCGTGGTCGCGGGCGTGTCGGTCAACGTGGCCGTCACCAACCTGGTCATGGACGCCGTGAACCTGGGCTACAACGTCGTGCTGCCCCGGGACGCGGTCTGCGGGGTGCCCGCCGACTACGCGGCGGCGGTCATCGACAACACGCTCAGCCTGCTCGCGACCGTCACGACGGTCGACGAGGTGGTCGAGGTCTGGAAGTAGTCGCGCCGGCGAGCCGGCGCCGTGGGGGGAGGACGTCCGGATCGTGAAGTTCTGCCAGTCGCTCATGTTCGCGGCGCCCGACCAGTGGATCGAGCTGGTGCGCGCCGCCGAGTCCGCGGGGTTCGACCAGGTGGCGCTGTCCGACCACGTCGTCCAGCCCGAGAAGCTGGAGTCGACCTACCCCTACACCCGCTCCGGTCGCCCGATGTTCCCGCCGGACACGCCGTGGCCCGACGTGTGGGTGACGATCGGCGCGCTGGCCGCCCGCACCGAGCGCATCTCCTTCGTCACCCACGTCTACGTCCTGCCGGCCCGCAACCCGTTCGTCGTGGCCAAGGCGGTCGGCACCGCCGCCGTGCTGTCGGGCGGGCGCGTCCAGCTCGGCGTCGGCGCCGGGTGGATGCGGGAGGAGTTCGCGGCGCTGGAGCAGCCGTTCGAGCGCCGGGGCGCCCGCATGGAGGAGCAGATCCAGGTGCTGCGCACCCTCTGGCGGGGCGGCATGGTCGAGCACCACGGCGAGTTCTACGACTTCGACCGGCTGGAGATGGCGCCCGCCCCGCCCGAGCCGGTGCCCATCCTGATCGGCGGCCACTCCGAGGTCGCCCTGCGGCGGGCCGCCCGCATCGGAGACGGGTGGATCGGCGTCTACTATCGGCTCGACGAGCTGCTCGCCATCGTCGAGCGCCTGCAGGGCTACCGGGCCGAGTACGGCACCCTGGACCGCCCCTTCGAGATCCAGGCCTCGGTGGTCGACCACATGCCCACGCCCGAGGTGTGCCGGCGCCTCGAGGAGGCGGGCGTGACCACGCTCACGACCTCGGCGTGGATGATGGCGGGCAAGCAGGACGCGCCGTTGGAGGAGAACCTGGCCGCCATCGAGAGCTTCGCCGCCGAGTACATCGCGCCGCTGCGCGACGCCTGAGCGCGCGGGCAGTTCCCTGATGGGTCGTCAGGTCTCGTATCCTGACGGCCGTGACCGAACAGGCAGCCGAGGTCGACCAGCTCCGCGCCGCCGACGGGCGGGTGCCGGGCCGGCGCGGACGGGCGACCCGTCAGCGCCTGCTCGACTGCACGGCCGCGATGCTGCGCACCACCAGCTACCGGTCGATCAAGGTCATCGACATCGCCCGGGAGGCGGGCACGTCGCCGGCGACCTTCTACCAGTACTTCGCCGACGTGGAGGCGGCCATCCTCGTGCTGGCGGAGGAGATGGCCGCCGACGGCGAGCGCCTCGTCCGGCTCGTCGAGGAGGGCAGCTGGCGGGGCAGGTCCGGCTACCAGACGGCGCTGGCGCTGACCGACGCCTTCTTCGAGTTCTGGGAGGAGCACCGGCCCGTGCTGCGGGTCGTCGACCTGGCCACCGACGAGGGCGACCACCGGTTCCGCAACATCCGGGTGAAGGTGCTCAACGCGGTGGTGCGGGAGCTGGCGGCGGTCATCGCCCGGTTCCAGGAGGAGGGGCGCAACACGGGCGTCGAGCCCATGGCGCAGGCCGGCACGCTGGTGGCGATGCTCGCCAGCGTCGCGGCCCACCACGCCGGCTTCGAGTACTGGGGGTTCCGCACCGACGACGTGCGGGTCTCGGTGGCCCGACAGGTCTACTGGGGCACCACCGGCCAGCGCCCGCCGGCGGCCGCCTGAGCACCGCGTCGGGGCGGCAGCCGCTGCCGCTTCGGTTCGTGTCGCGTGCGCCACGCCGCGTCCTCGGCTAGCGTCGCCGTCGGAACGGGTCGGACTGGGGACGGCCGCAGGGGGAGACACTTCGTGGGGACGCGCGACGCTGGGGAGCAGGTGGCGTTCGGCTTCCAGCTGCCGGTCCCGGGCCGGGCCGGCCTCGCCGGGGCGTCGGAGCCCCGGGCCGACGCCGAGGAGCTGGCGACCGTCGCTCGGGTCGCCGAGCGGGCGGGGTTCGCCGTGCTCGCGGTCGGCGACCACGTGGACCTGCCCGGCAGCGCGGCGCCGAGGGCCGGCCCGACGTGGTGCGACGCCCTCGCCACCCTCTCGTGGCTGGCCGCCGGCACCGAGCGGGTCCGCCTGCTCGGCCACCTCGGCGGTCAGCCGCTGCGGCACCCGCTCCTGGCGGCGAAGCAGTGGGCCGCGCTCGACGCCGGCACCGGCGGCCGCACGGTCCTCGGCGTGGGCCCGGGCGGCACCGAGGGCGGGCCCGCGGCGCTCGACGTCGACGGCCGCCACGAGGGTGCCCTGGTCGACGAGGCGCTCGAGGCGCTGCGCACCACCCTCGACGGCGAGCGCGCGGCCCACGAGGGTCGCCCCTCCGGGCCCGCCGGGCGCCGGGTGCCGATCTGGGTCGGCGGCGCATCGGCCGCGGCCCGGCAGCGGGCCGCCCGGTGGGGCGACGGCTGGCTCGCCGTGGGCCCGCCCGAGGGGCGGCTCTCCGTGGCCGTCGCCCAGGTCCACGAGCTCCGGGAGCGGTACGGGCGGGCGGACGAGCCGTTCACGGTCGGGGCGCTGTCGGGCCCGCTCTACGTCGGGGCGCCCCGGTGGGACGTGGGCCGGGCGGTCCACGGCTCGCCCGAGCAGATCGCCAGCTTCCTGCGGTCGATCGCCCGCCTGGGTGTCGACCAGATCCAGGTCACCTTCCGCAGCCGCGACGTGCACGAGCTGCACGACCAGCTGCGGGCCTTCGGGGCCGAGGTGGCGCCGCTGGTGGCGGCCGGGGCCCGCCGCCCCGTCAGATCAGGCTGAGCCCACCGTCGACCGCCAGCACCTGGCCGGTGACGTAGCTGGCGTCGTCGGACAGCAGGAAGCAGGTCGCCGCCGCCACCTCCCAGGCCGTGCCCTGGCGGCCGAGCGGGATCGGCGTGCGGCCCCGCGACGGCCGGCCGGCGGTGGCCAGGCGCCCCATCGGCGTGTCGATCAGCCCGGGGGCGACGACGTTGGCGCGGACCCCCTGGCGGGCCAGCTCCAGGGCCACGTGGCGGTTGAGCCCGATGACCCCGGCCTTCGAGGCGTCGTAGGCGGGCAGCCGGCTGCCGGGCTGCAGGCCGGCCAGCGAGCTGATGAACACGATCGACCCGCCGGCGGGCATCCTCGGCGCCGCCGCCCGGGCCACGAGGAAGTGGCCCCGGAGGTTGACGGCGAACACCGCGTCCCAGTCCTCGGCGGTCGTGCCGGCCAGGCCGCGGCCCCGGCCGATGCCGACGTTGACGACCAGGCCGTGGAGCG
>DATGPY010000219.1:0-10463 GCA_035304465.1 Acidimicrobiales bacterium
CATGTCGATGCCGAGGTCGCCGACCTGACCCAGCGAGTCGACCAGCTCGAATCAGTCAAGGACCGGCTGACCGGTGTCGCTATCGCCACTATCGCCATGGGCGGTGCGGCTGGCGGTTTCGCCAGCGTGATCGCCCGCGCCATCGGCGGCGGCTGACCCCAACCAAAGGAGAAACCCATGGACGTCCGTGCGATCCTCGTGCGCGCCGTCGTGACGGCTGTGGAGGCGGTCCTCGCCGTGCTGCTCAGCGCCGGGCTCACCGACCTCGACGCCACCGGTGTGCAGACCGCGTTGGTCACCGGCATCGCCGCCGGCCTGTCGGCGGCCTACAACGCCCTCCGGCAGTGGCTCGACAACCAGGGTGTAACACCCGGCGTGTAGCCTGACGCCACCCACACCTGGCCCTCGTCGCCGGCCAGGCTCACGGTGCGGGACGTACGGGCCCGCTCTTTTCGTCAGTGACGAAAATGCCCCCGCACCTCGGGGTGCGGGGGCATCGTCGCGTTCAGGGTCAGTTGAGCCGGCCGCCCTGAGCGTCCTCCTCGCGCTCCTCGCGGCATCGCCAACCGTCGCCCGTCCAGCGCATCGGCCAACCGCAGCATTCGGGCACCTTCGCGGGGTCGTGGGCGGCGATGGCGTTCCGGGGGCGGTGGTAGTGCCAGCGGCCGGCGGCCCCGCGCGTTGCGAGGAACGCGGCCAGGGCGGAGTAGTCGGCGGCCTCGGCCTCGCTGGCCTCCCCGGCGATCACCCGCTCGCGCATGGCGACCAGGCGATCGTAGACGTCGCCCGGGTGGGCGTCGTAGGCGTAGGCGCGACCGTGCTCGTCGCGCCAGACCCACTCGCCGCCGGCGTCGGACCAGTCGGGCCGGACGTGGGCCCCGCATTCGGCGCAGGGGCCGGCGAGGAGGGTGAGCGTGGGTGTGGAGTCGGTCGGGATGTGCATGGGCATTCTACGGTCTCCTGGGGAACGTACGGAGGGCCGGGGTTCGGGCCCGGCCCTCCGAATCAGCCATCTGAATCTGCTACCGGAGTCGGCGGGTGGCCCGGGCCCAGGCCTCGATCGTGGACCACGCCCAGGCGGGCCGGCCGCCGACCGTCCAGGCCGGGTCGGGGAGCACGCCCCGGTGCCGCCAGGCGTCGACGGTCTGGCGCTCGACGCCGAGCCGCTCGGCGATCTCGACGATCCCGACCGGCGTGTCGTCCACCGGGCCGCCCCGCCGGTCCACCGGCACCCAGAGGTCGACGGTCTGCCCGGCGGCCACCTCGCGGTCGCGGAGGACGAACCCCTCGACGGTCGTGGCGATCACGTCGCCGCCGAAGAGCGTCTCGTCGGGGTCGACGAGGGCGTCGATCGTGACCCGCCCGATCCAGCGGACCTGCTCCCACTCGTCGGTCTCGGCCGGGTCGATGCCCTCGGCCTCGAGGGTGGCCTCCTCCCAGACCGACCGCTCGATGGTGCTCAGGTACCACCGGGTGGTGGCCAGGGTCTCGAACTCGGTGCTGTCCTGCGTCGTTGCCATGTCATGATTATCCCGACACCGGGCGGTGATGTCAAGAGGTTCTTGGCGGGTCTGGGCGCCGGCGGCGAGGAATGTCGTCAGAGACGAGAAGGGCCCCGCACCCGAAGGTGCGGGGCCTTCTCGCGTCCAGGGAGGATCAGTCGGCGGCGGTGGCCTCGAGGTCGCCCGTCTCGGCCACGGCGGCCAGCCAGGCTGAGAACTTCCCGAGGCGGGCGAAACCGCCGAGGCGGTGGTAGTCCTGCCGGGCGGCGGCCAGGTAGGGGTCGTCGCCGTTGGGGGCGGCCTCGAAGGCCGCCAGGGCCCGGGCCTTGTTCTCGGCGACCTGGCGGCGGAGCGCCTCGGCGGCCTCGGCCTCGGCGACCAGGGCCTCGGCCTCGGCGACCACCTGGCGGCGGGTGATGCCGAGGGCCTCGGCGGCGCACCCGGTCCCGGCGGCGACGACGGCCCGGCCGTCGCGGCTCAGGAAGACGGGCTTGGCGAGGTCCTCGGCGCCGCAGAAGTGGCAGTCCCACTCGCGCATGGCGGCGAACCGGGGGGCGGGGACGATCTTCCAGGTCGTCGTCATGTCATGATTGTCGCAACACCGGACGGGGATATCCAGAGACTCTTGATGCGTCCAAGCGTCGGCGGCGAGGAATTTCGTCAGTGACGAAAAGGGCCCCGCACCTCGGGTGCGGGGCTCTTCTCGCGTCCAGGGTGGATCAGCCGGCGGCGACGGCGCTGCGGGTCAGGAGACCCACGATGGCGGCGTCGCTGACGCCGAAGGGGCCGGTCCAGACGGGCGGGTAGCCACCGGTCGGCCGGGCCGCCCAGTACCAGCCGTCGTCGCGCTGGCGGATGTAGCCGAGGATGCGCTCCCCGCCGAGCTGGGCCACCGAGAAGATGCCGTCCTCCTCGGGGCGGCAGGCGGTGACGCGGACGGTCACCGAGACGGTGACGTCCTCGGCGTGAACGGGCGTGTCGTCCACGTGGCTGCTGCTGTCCTGCGTCGTTGTCGTCATGTCATGATTATCGCAACACCGGGCGGTGATGTCAAGAGGTTCTTGGCAGCGCGTGCTTCGGTAGCGGGTCGTGGTGGCGCTGCTGGTCGAGCACCCTGACCAGGTCGGCCAGTTCGACGATCACCGCCCGCATCGTCACCGCCGACACGCTCGTGCCGGGGCGGAGGGCGTGGTCGGTGCGGGCGAGCGCCGCCCGCACCCGGTCGCCGAGCGTCAGCCCTTCAGCTTCCCGGTGTCCCGCGCCCACGCTTCGATATCGGTCCAGTCCCAGGCGGGCCACCCTCGGAAGCCGATGCGGCTCGACCGCCGGCGGCCCATACGCCGGCCCATCGGCTCTACACGCCTCTACGCATCCCATGCGCCACGTGCGGGGCCGGCAGGCCCGTGACCAGGGACTATGCGTCTGAGTGCGCTGGGTGCAGGGGCATCGCCGCCCTCTCAAGGTGGCGGCACGGGTTCGAATCCCGTTGGGGGTGCGGGACGAAACCGCAGATCAGAGGCCCCGGCCGGCGAGCCGGGGCCTTCTCGCGTCCGGGGCGTCCCATGTCCCGGCCCATGTTTCGCCCGGACCGACCTACCCTGCGCCCATGGGAAGTGTGCGGGAACGGCGGCCCGGACGCTGGGAGCTGAGGGTCTATGTGGGGCGCGATCCGCTCACCGGTCGGCAGCGGTACGTGTCCCGGGTCGTAGCGGCCTCCGGGAAGCGTGAGGCGGAGCGGCGCTGCGCCGAGCTCGAGGTCGAACTGCGGGCCGGCCGAGCGGCACCGAAGGCGGGCACGTTCGGCGCGCTGCTCGACCAGTGGATCGCCACGAAGGCGCGCCGCTGGTCGCCGTCGACGATGCGCGAGCACCAGCGCATCGTGAGCCGCTACCTCGGGCCTCTGCGCGACGTCGACGTCACCAGGATCACGACCCAGACGTTGGACACCTTCTACGCCGAGCTCGCCGAGCGCGGCGGGGCGTGCCGACGCCGGCCGGCGTGCGTCGACTACCCCTGTGAGCACGGCGGGCCCCTGAGCGCCGCGACGGTCCGCCGCATCCATGTCGTCGTGCGGGCGGCCTTGGAGCAGGCCGTCAAGTGGGGGCAGATCGCCCGCAACCCGGCGGCGCACGCCGAGACCGGCGAGGTCGTCGAGCACGAGGTCACCCCGCCGTCGGACGCCGACGTCGTCCGGCTGCTGGCCGCCGCCGAGCAGGTCGACGAGCGGTTCGCCGTGTTCGTCCTCCTGGCCGTCGTCACCGGCGCCCGGCGAGGCGCGCTGCTCGCGCTGCGCTGGTCAGACGTCGACCTCGACGCCGGGACCGTCCGGTTCTCCCGGGTCGTCGTCCACGGGCTCGACGGCCAGCCGGTCGAGCGGCCCGCCACGAAGGGAAAACGCACCGCCCCGGCGGTCGCCCTCGACCCGGTGGCGGTGGCCGCCCTGGAGGCCCACCACGACCGGCAGTTCGAACTGGCGCTCGCCGCCGGCGTGGCGCTGCCGGCCGACGCGCTGCTGTTCACCGACGACCCGCTGGGTCGACGGCCGTGGCGGCCCGACAACACGTCCCGGCGGTTCCGGCGGGTCGTGGCCGAGGCCGGGCTGACCGGCGTCCGGCTGCATGACCTGCGGCACTTCATGGCCACGACGCTCCTGTCGTCTGGCGTCGATCTGTCGGTCGTGGCCCGCCGGGGCGGCTGGGCCCGGGCGGCCACGCTGCTCGACGTCTACGCGCACGCGCTGCCCGACCGGGACCGGGCGGCGGCGGACGTGCTCGGTGGGGTCATCGCCCGCCGCGACCGGTGACGCCGGTGCCGGCCTTGCCACAGTGTGCAGCCTGTCGCCCGGGGCGTTAGTGTCAGCCCGAGTGACGAGAGCGTCACCATGCATCGGGAGGCGGGGATGCAGGAGCGGGCGGACCCATCAACCACCTCACGAGCGATCCATCGGATCGACCTGACCGGGCGGGTCGACTTCGCCACATGCGACGACCTGTCGGCGCTTGAGGCGGCAGCGTTCGACCGCTTCGCCGCCCTCCAGGCTCAGATCGACCAGATGCGGGCCGAGATGGCCGTGATGCGGGCCGAACTGCACGAGGCCCGCCGCATCCAGCAGGAGGCCCGCGACCTGATCCGGGCGGTGCGCCGGGCCGCCGACTACCTCGCCGACGCCGTCGAGACGTTCGAACGGTCGGCCGACCAGCGCGTCGGCGGGTAGGTCAGACGCCGGCGCGGCTCTGACGCCGGCGCCGGTTCCGCTCGGCGCGTTCCTCGACCTCCGCCCGGTCGAGGGCCCGCCGCACGCCGATGATCTCTTCCAGGGTGGTCAGCCGATCCATAATGTCGGCGATCATCGCCAGGACGTCGCCGTCACCTGTGGGGCGGCGCGGTTCGTCGTCCTCGGCCAGCACCGGATCGTCGCCGGCGAGGATCAGCTGAGGGCTGTCGGGAGTCCAGCCGAGCGCCCGGGCGATCCGGGCGAGGGTGACGTCCGAGAAGCTCGTGCGCCGGGCCGTCTCCAGGGCCCGCAGTGTGGCCTCGCCGACCCCCGCCTCCGCCGCGAGGTCGAGTTGGCTCATGCCGAGTTCCGTGCGTCGGGCGCGCACGGCCGCACCTAGTCGGGTCCAATCCGCCGGTGGTGTGGTCACCCTTTGATCATCGCCGGTAACGGCCGGTCCGGCAACGATGGGCGTCGGTAGACGTCGGTAGGCGTCGGCGGCCGCCGGTCGGCACCGAGCGATCGCGGTTGAGACCGCTCATGACCGGTCATAGACTTGGGGCATGCGAAGCATGCCCACGGCCCTCCGGCGACGCCGACAACTCGCCGGGTACACAGCCGCCGGTCTCGCCCGGGAGGCTGGCGTCTCCGCCTCCCGGATTCGGGAGCTGGAACAGGCGGCCCGACCGCTGCTGCCGCCCACGGCGGCCCGCCTCGCCAAGGCCCTCGGCTGCGGGATCGAGGACATCGCCACCCTCGACGACGCCGCCGCCCCCAACAGCGGGGACGACGGCGCGGAGGCGGCCTGATGGCCGCGACGATCCAGGCGCCCTCGCTGGTGACCCCGGCCGAGGTCGTCGCCGTCACGCAGCGGATGCGCCGCGACCTCGGCCAGGACGGCCCGCTCGGCGCCGAGCACATCCGGCACCTCGACGGGCTGCTGCGGGCGTCGGAGCGGGGCCTGCTGGCCGCGGTCGACGTCATCGACCGGTGCCGGCACGTCGCCTACCTCGACGAGCCGGTCTGCCTGTGCCGGTCGTGCGTCCAGGGGGACCGCCGGTGATCGCCCGAGAGTTCGTCGACATGCTCGACCGGGTCGGCGCCGTGGCCCGGGTGATCGAGGTGCCCGAGCCCGACCGGCCGTCGGTCATCCAGGCCATCACCCGCCTGGAGATCGACCTCGACGCCCTCGCCGACCGGCTGACCCCCCGTGGCGACGGCCGTATCAACGGCACCCCGCGGCCGCTGCCGCCGCCGAAGCCGGCGCCGCCGCCGAAGCCGAGCACCCCGCCGCCCGGGAAGGGGGGCCGGTGAGCGACGAGCCGCTGCTGCTGTCGGCCGCCGACGCCGCCCGGGCCCTCGGCATCTCGGAGCGGCACCTCTACGACCTGCTCGACGAGGGCGCTCTGCCGGAGGTGCGGCTCGGCCGCCGCCGGCTGGTGCCCCGCCGGGCCCTCGACCTCCTGGTCGAGCGGGCGATGACCGGGTTCGACCCGGCCGCGCTCGCCGACCGGATCGCGGCGCACAGCGCCGCCGCCTGAGCAAGTCAGCGGCCCCCGCGCCCACCACCACCACCAAGCGGAAAAGGGCCGGGGGCCACCCGACAAGGAGGCATCACATCACATGGAGACGACGCACGCAACGCGGCAGGACCGGCCGCCGGCCGGGCTGCCCCGGCGCCCGGTGTGCCGGGCCTCGGGGCAGTTCATCCGCGCCGAGCACCTCGACGGCAACGGCGTCGGGCCCTGCCCGCGCTGCAAGCGGCACGTGCTCGCCCGGCCCGTCGAGGCCCTCGGCGGCGCCGCCAGCGACTGGTGGGTCATCGAGCGCCACCACGGCCGGCCGCAGCACCTGCCGGCCTGCCGGGACGAGGACGGCGTGCTCGACGGCTGCGTCTGCGGCCTCGACGCCGCCGAGGAGGTGGCCTGATGGAGGCCGCCCGCCTGCTCGACCTGCTCGGCGACGCACACGTCGCGCTCGGCGCCGGTGACGACGGCGGCGACGTCACCGGCGACCTCGCCGAGATGGCCGAGGCCCTCGACCTCGTCCGGGCGGTGATCGCCCGGGCCCGCAGCATCGAGGCGCTGCTGGTCGACACGATCGCCGCCACGATGACCGGCCCGCAGGCCGACGTCGACGGCTGGCGGGTCGAGCGCACCCGGCCTCGCAACCGCAAGGCGTGGGACTCCGAGGGGCTGCTCTCGGAGCTCGCTCGCCGGGCCGACGTCGACCCGGAGACCGGCGAGGTGTTCGACGCCGAGACGGCCCGCAAGCGGCTGATCGAGGCGATCCGCGCCTGCGTCCCCCTGACCGGCTCGCTCGGCTGGCGGACCCGGGCGCTGCGCGAGTGGGGCATCGACCCCGACGAGTGGTGCGAGTCGTCGCCGGCACCGTGGCGGGTCACGGTCACCCCGATCGCCGGCGACCAGGACGCCCAGGAGGTGGCGTGATGGGCGAGGCCGAGATCGTCCGCATCGACGAGCGGGCGGCCGCCCCGGCGGTCGTGCTCGACAAGGAGCGGTTGCAGCTCATCAAGGACCAGCTCTGCCCCGACCTCACGGACGGGGAGCTGGCCGTGTTCGCCGAGGTCTGCCAGCGGGTCAACCTCGACCCGTTCGCCCGGCAGATCTACGCCGTCAAGCGATACGACTCCCGGCTGAAGCGGCCCGTCATGACGGTCCAGACGTCGATCGACGGGTTCCGGCTGATCGCCCAGCGGACCGGCCTCTACGCCGGCCAGCTCGGGCCGTATTGGTGCGGGCCCGACGGCCAGTGGCGGGACGTGTGGCTCGACGACCACCCGCCCGCGGCGGCGAAGGTCGGGGTGCTGCGCCGGGACTTCGCCGAGCCGCTGTGGGCGGTGGCCCGCTTCGCGTCCTACGCGCAGCGGACGAAGGACGGGCTCGCCCCGGTGTGGCGGTCGATGCCCGACCTGATGATCGCGAAGTGCGCCGAGGCGCTCGCGCTGCGGCGGGCGTTCCCCCAGGAGTTGTCGGGGCTCTACACGGCCGACGAGATGGCCAACGTCGTCGACTCGGCCGCCCCGGTCGGGCCGGCCGGGCCGCCGGCGTTCTCGGCCGCCGAGGCCAAGCACCGCCTGCCGAGCGACGAGCGCCGCGAGGAGCTGATCAAGCAGGTCGCCCGCCGGGCGAACGAGGTCTTCCGCAACGTCTCTGAGGCCGCGCCCCGCGGCCAGAAGACCCGGGCGGTGGAGCGGATGCGCCGGGCGCTGGCCTGGGCCGTCTCCGGCGGCCAGACGACGAGCCTGCGGTCGCTGTCGGTCGACCAACTGGCCCGGATGGCCCAGCGGTTGGAGGAGGCCGCCGCCGGCAGCCTGACCTGGACCGCCGACCCGCTCGACGACGACGCCGGGGTCACGTGGCGCACCGCGAGCGGCAAGGAGGTCACCGTCCTCTGGTCCGAGTTCGAACGGGCCGAGGGGGACGGCGAGGACGAGGGGGCGGCGTGATGGCCTCCCCCACGACCGCCGCCCTCTGGCAGGCGGCCATCGGCATCGGCCTGCTGCTCGGGACGCTGGTCGGCGTCGCCGTCGCCGACCTCGCAAGCGTCGACGACCGGCCGACCAACCTCCGGGTCATCACCGGCCCGGACGCGGCGGAGGCCCTGCGGTGAGCGGCCGCCGGTTCCTGCGCGTGACCCGCCCCGACGGGCTCATCGAGGTCCGCGCCTACGCCGACGGCGACGACCCAGCCAACGCCGAGGTCGTCGCCGTCGGCCTGACCGACGCCGAGGCCGCCGACCTGCTCGCCCGCCTCGGCGAGGAAGCACGCAGCAACGACACGGAGGACCACCAGCCATGACCGAGTTCATGTGGGGGGCGGTGGCCGGCGCCGCGGGCGTTTGCCTGATCACCGCCGCGCTCACCTTCGTACTCGTCGAGGTCGACGAGCGCCGGACCCGACGCGCAGAGGCCGAGGCGGTCGTCGCCGAGGCCGAGCGCATCGCCAGGGAGGCCGCCCGCTGATGAACCTGCTCGGCGCGTTCCTCGTCGGGATGGCCGCCGGCATGGTCACCGCGGCCACCCTGATCTTCCGGCACTACGCCATCGCCTACGACCGGGCAACGTTCGACCTGCTGCGCCGTGCCGGCCGGCGGGCCCGCATCGGCGTCATCGTGTCGGAGGGGCGGCGGTGACCGGCCGCGCCTGGTGGCCGAAGGCGGGGTCGCTGCTGGCCGAGGCCCGCCCGCGGCTGGCAGCCGACCCCGGGGCGGCCGCCCGGATCGACCAGGCCGGCGCGGTGTTCCGGGATGAACTCGACGAGCTCGACGTCGACCTCCACGACCCAGAACACGTGCGGATCGGGCTCGCCTGGCTCGCCGCCGTCACCCGGTCGGCCGACGTGCTGGTCGCCGACGGGCTCATGACCCGCCGAGGCCGCACCTGCGTGCGCGCCGCCGTGGCGCAGGTCGTGCTCGGGCTCGACGCCTACATCCCCGAGGAGGCTCGCCGTGCCGGCTGATCGGGAGTGGATGGCCCGGGCCGCCTGCGCCGGCGCCTCCACCGAGACGTTCTTCCCACAGCAGGGGGAGAACGACAAGGTCGAGGCAGCCAAGCGGGTCTGTTCCGGCTGCCCGGTGCGGGTCGAGTGCCTCAGCTACGCGTTGGAGCACCGGATCGTGTTCGGTGTCTGGGGCGGCACGTCGGAGAAGCAGCGCAAGATCCTCCGCTCCGGCCGGCACGCCCGCCCCGAGGACGTCATGGAGCGGGTCAGCCGGTATCTCGAGGCCCGGCCCGACGAGTGGGTGATGACCGGCGAACTCATCCGCAACGTCGCCGGGAACGAGTCCCGGATTCGCCGGGCGCTCTGGTGGCTGATCGCCGAGGGGTGGGTCGAGCGGCGTACCGGCGACCGGGGTGCCCTGCTGCACCGGCTCGTGAGGCCGTATCGGGCGCCGGTCGTCGAGCAGGAGACCGCGGCGGCGTGACCAGCTCGGCACGCGGCATCCGCTACGGGCGCCGGGGCGGCCGTTGGCTGCCCCGGCCCGCCCCGCGTCGACGGGCTGTGCGCCACCTGCGAGACGTTCTCGGCCCGCTGGGAGGCGCGCAAGCCGGGCACCGACGAGCGCTGGCCGGTGTGCAACAGGTGCCGGACCGAGGGAGAGCGGCTGCGCGCCCGAGCCACCGACGGCCCCCTACCGGCGGAGGAACGGTCGTGACAACCCCGCGGGTGCTCGGCCTCGACCCGTCGCTGACCGCGACCGGCGTCGCCCTACCCGACGGCACGCTCGACACGCTCCGACCCCAGGCGGCCGGCGACCACCGGCTCCTGCACCTGCACGAGGCGCTCGTCGATCGTCTCGACCGTCAGCCGCGGCCGACCCTCGCGGTGGTCGAGGACCTGCCGCTGCACGCCCGAGCCGCCGGGCTCGTCGGCATGGCCCAAGGCGTCATCCGGCTCGTGCTGGTCGCCTGGGGCGTGCCGACCGTCGCCGTGCCCCCGGCGACCCTCAAGACCTACGCCACCGGCCGCGGCAACGCGACCAAGGCCGACATGCGCGTCGAGCTGCTGAAACGCACCGGCCTGGACGTGCGCGACGACAACCAGGTCGACGCCGCCTGGCTCCGGCTGCTCGGCCTCGACCTCGCCGGCCACCCCGAGCTCGACCTGCCCAAGACGCACCGGCGGGCCCTGGCCAAGCTGCCCGCCATCGAGGAGGTGATCCGCTGATGCTGCGCCGCCTCGCCCGACGCCGCATCGCCCCCATCCCCGAGCCCACCGTGCGGG
>DATGPY010000220.1:0-2941 GCA_035304465.1 Acidimicrobiales bacterium
ACGCACATGGTCTCGAGGCCGAGGGTCTTGTCCTCGTCCTGCAGGGCGTGGATCAGGGTGGTGGCGATGCGGGCGCCGGTCATGCCGAAGGGGTGCCCGAGGGCGATGGCGCCGCCCTTGACGTTGAGCTTCTCGATCGGGATGCCCAGGTGCCGGGCGGACGGGATGACCTGGGCGGCGAACGCCTCGTTGATCTCGACGAGGTCGATGTCGTCGATGGTCATGCCGGCCCGATTCAGCGCCTGGCGGGACGCCTCGATGGGGCCGAGGCCCATGATCTCGGGGTTCAGGCCGCTGACGCCCGAGGCCACGACCCGGGCGAGCGGGGTGATGCCCAGCTCGCGGGCCTTGGTGTCGCTCATGACGACGACTGCGGCGGCGCCGTCGTTGAGCGGGCAGGCGTTGCCGGCGGTCACCTCGCCGTCCGGCCGGAAGGCAGGCTTCAGCTCGGCCAGCTTCTCGACGGTGGTCCCGGGGCGGGGCCCGTCGTCCTTGGTGACGACGGTGCCCGAGGGCGTCGTGATCGGCGTGATCTCGGCCTCCCAGAAGCCGTTCTCCTGGTTGGCGACGGCGAGCTGCTGGCTGCGGGCAGCGAACTCGTCCATCTCCTGGCGGGTGACGCCCTCCTTGAGGCGCACGTTCTCGGCGGTCTGCCCCATGGCGATGTAGACGTCGGGCAGCCCGGGGAACGGCTCCCACGAGTCGGCGCCGTTGGACAGGTCCTTGGTGCGGGCCTCGGCGTCGGCGAACATCGGGTTGTGCGGGCCGGTGTCGGCCATGCCGTTGACGTAGCGGCTCACGGTCTCGACGCCCGCGGCGACGAACACGTCGCCCTCGCCGGCCTTGATGGCGTGGGCGGCCATGCGGATGGCCTGCAGCGACGACGAGCAGTAGCGGTTGACGGTGACGCCCGGGACGTCGTCCATGCCGGCGAGGATGGCGACGATGCGGGCCAGGTTGTAGCCCGACTCGCCCGCCGGCTGGCCGCAGCCGAGGATCAGGTCGTCGACGGTTGTGGGGTCGAGCTGGGGGACCTTCTCGAGCGCGGCCTTGACGATGGTGGCCGTCATGTCGTCGGGCCTCACCTCGGTGAGGGACCCCTTCATGGCACGCCCGATCGGGCTGCGGGCCGTGGAGACGATGACTGCTTCGGTCATGACGCCGTTTCCTCCTGCAGGGGATGTCCCCGCGTTGTCTAGTTATGTTACCGGTCGGTCACCAAGCCGACCGTCGCCGTGGCGACCGCGCCCGCGCTCCCGACCGTCGTGGTCGTGGGCCCCCGCCGGGCCGGGCGGCGGCCCCGGCACCTGGTTGCCCTGCTCGAGCCACCGGCGGAACCCGGCGGCGTTGGAGTGGATGCCGTTCAGGGTCTCGAGCTTCTCCCGCCGGTCCGGGTCGACGCCGTCGAGGTCGTCGCCGAACCGCTCCTCGAGCGCCGCCGCGATGTCGCGCCCCTCCCGCCAGGCCGCCTCCGCCACCTCGGCCCACCGCACCAGCGTCTCCTGGGCCTCCTCGAGGATCGCCTCCGGGTCGGGGACGAGGCCGAAGTGGGCGAGGGCGATGCCGGCGGGCCGGCGGTCGGCGAACCGCCGGAGCGACCGCAGCGCGCTGTGGAGGTCGAAGTCCGGCGGCGGGGTGGCCGGGCGCAGGACGCCGACGTCGGGCAGCCGCACGCCGACGGCGTCACCGGCGAAGAGCAGGCCCGAGTCGCTGTCGTGCAGCGCCAGGTGGTGCTTGGCGTGGCCGGGCGAGTCGACGGCGGTCAGCGTGCGGTTGGAGGACACGACGACCTCGTCGCCGTCGTGCAGCACCTTCACCCGCTCGGCGGGGGTGGGCGTCAGCCGCCCGTAGAGCGAGTCGAGCAGGTCGCCGTAGACCATCGCCGCGCTGCTCACCAGCCGGGTCGGGTCGACGAGGTGCCGGGCCCCCCGCTCGTGCACGTAGATCGTCGCCTCGGGGAAGGCCGCGGCCACGTCGCCCACCCCGCCGGCGTGGTCGAGGTGGATGTGGGTGACCGCCACACCCGCCAGCTCGCCGGGGTCGACGCCGAGCTCGGCCAGGGCGGCGAGCAGGTGGGGCACCGATGTCTGGCTGCCGGTCTCGACCAGCACCGGGGCGTCGCCGGTGACGAGGTAGCCGGCGGTCACCTGGTGCCAGCCCCCGAGCAGGGTGTCGATCTGCAGGACCCCGGGTGCGATCTCGGTGTGCACGTCACCCCCTCGGTTCTCGGCCGTGCGCCACCCGCCGTGGGCAGCCGAGCGTACCGGGCGGCGCACCGGGGGCAACCGGGCGACACCACCGGCGATGTCGCAGCCCCTGGCTACCGTGGCGGTGGCATGGCGAGGAGGCAGCGCAGATCCGGCCGGGCCACCGGCGTCCCCACCGGGGCGGTCCGCCCCACGCTGTGGGACGACGCCGACGACCCCACCTGGTCGGTGCCCGAGCTGGCCGAGGCCATCGCCCTCCGGCTGCGCACGGCGTTCCCCGACGAGGTGTGGGTGCGGGGCGTCATCCGCAACCTCAACCCGGCCCGGCGGGGCGGCACCGTGTGGTTCGACCTGGTCGAGCCCGCCGCCGACGGCGACCTGTCCCGCCCGCCCCGGGCGAGCCTGTCGGTCGTGCTGTTCGACGCCGCCCGCCGGCGGGTGAACGCCCGTCTCACGGCCGCCGGTGGCGGGGTCCGGATGACCGACGGCACCGAGGTCTGGCTGCCGGTCTCGACCAGCACCGGGGCGTCGCCGGTGATCAGGTAGCCGGCGGTCACCTGGTGCCAGCCCCCCAGCAGCGTGTCGATCTGCAGCACGCCCGGAGCGATCTCGCTGTGCACGGCACCCCCTCGTGTGCGCGCCGAACCGTGAGTGCGGACCGGCGCGGGTCCGGAGCCGCCGAGCGTACCGCTCCGCCGCCGCAGCGCGGCCACCGTCGTGGGCGCGGCACGCAG
>DATGPY010000221.1:0-12275 GCA_035304465.1 Acidimicrobiales bacterium
CGTTAATGTTGTCCACCGCATGTCAAAGGGCGAGCACTCTCCGCGACGTACTTCCTCTCCCTCCGTCGCCGCGATCATCCCGGCATGGAACGAAGCGGCCACCGTCGGGGCCGTGGTCTACGCCGCGCTCGACGCGCGGACGGTCGACGAGGTGGTCGTGGTCGACAACGCCTCCACCGACGACACCGCCGCCGTGGCGGCCGCGCACGGCGCCCGGGTCGTCCACGAGCCGACGCCGGGCAAGGGCGAGGCGCTGCGGGCCGGTGTGGCCGCCACCCCGGACGCCGGCGTCCTCGTGTTCCTAGACGCCGACCTGGTCGGCCTGCGCCCCGAGCACGTCGACGACCTCGTGACCACCGTCGTCGAGGGCCGGGCCGACATGGCCTGCGGGCTCTTCGACCGTGGGCCCCTCGCCAACCCGCTGTTCCTGACCAGCCTGCCGGTGCTCACCGGCCAGCGGGCGCTGCGGCGCGAGCTGTTCGAGGCCCTCGACCTGGCCGACGTGCGCGGCTACCGGGTCGAGGCGGCGCTGAACACGCTCGTCGCCCGGCAGGGGCTGGTGCGCCACGACCGGGTGCTGCCCGGCCTGTGGCACCGCACCAAGGAGGAGAAGCTGGCCAGCCCGGTCGTCGGCCACGCCACCAAGCTGGCCATGCTGGCCAGCGCCTGCTGGAGCTACGTGCGCTGCGCCGTGGCCCTCCGGCCCCAGCCGGCCGGATGACGGCCGCTCAGCCCGGGCTCCCCGCCCAGGGGCGCTCGCGGGGCTCGTCATAGAGGACGTTCACCGGCTCGCCGTCGATGGCCCGGTAGGCGTGCTCCAGCCACTGGTCCGCACCGGCCAGCGGTTCGGGCATGGCGTCGCGGGGGAACCAGCCGACGTCGCTCGTCTCCAGCGGGTGGGCCGACAGCTCGCCGCCGGTCGCCCGGCACAGGAACACCAGGCTGTAGAGCGGCACGCGGGTGAACCCCAGCCGCAGGCCGTCCAGCAGGGCGATGAGGCGCACCGGTGTGCAGTCGATGCCGGTCTCCTCCTTCACCTCCTTGACCGCGATCTCGCTGGCCGAGTACCCGACGTCGGCCCACCCCGTCGGGTAGAGCCAGATGCCGCTGTCCGCCCGCTGGACGAGCAGGATCTCCTTGTCGTCGTTGTGGACGACGGCGCCGACCGCGACCTTGGGCGTGACGTAGCCGGCGACACCCTTGCCGACGCCCCGCATCCACTCGTCGACGAAGTGCTCGGCGTCGAACTCCTCGTCGGCCTCGGCAGCGGCGCGGATGTCGCCGGCCACCGCGAGCACCTCCTCGAAGCGCTCGCGCTCGTAGAGGTTCTCGGTGAAGCCGAGGCCGGTCCGGGCGATGCCCGACAGCGCCTCGGCCCAGCGGATCAGGTCCTGGCGGGTGGGCGGCAACCTGCGGCTCACGGCAGCGACCCTAGCGGCGGCACCACCCGGCGCGGCCGTCTCACACCTCGGCCAGGGCGTGCAGGAGGGCCCGCTCGACCTCGGCCAGCACCGCGGGGTCGGTCACCTTGCCGCCGAGGGGCGAGCGCACCGAGAAGGCGTCGACCACCCGGGGGCCGAGGGTCTGCACCTTCGCCCGGACGATGTCGAGGTCGAGGTCGGCCAGCGCGCTCGTCACCCGGTGCAGCAGGCCGACGGCGTCGGCTGCGTGGACCTCGACCACCGTGGCGTCCTCGGAGGCGTCGAGGTCGAAGCGCACCTCCGGGTCGCCGACCGGCACGACCGAGCGGCGGCGGCCGTACGTGCGGGCCCGCTCGGCCAGCCGGGCGCCGACGGCCAACCGGCCCGTGAGCGCCCGGTCGACGTCGGCCACCACCCGGTCCCAGCTGAAGGTCGGGCCGAAGCTGGACTGCACCCGGAACACCTCGACGGCCCACCCGCCCTCGCTCGCGGCCGCCGCCTCGACGACGTCGAGACCGTGCAGCGCCAGGACGCCGGCGACCCGGCTGAACAGGCCCGGCCGGTCGGGTGCGACGACGGTGAGCCGGTCGTCGTCGGTCGTGACGGACGTCCGGCCCGCGGCCAGCAGCTCGCGCTGGGCCGGCGTGGGGAACGGCTCGGCGACGGCCCGGGCGTCGCCCCCGCCCAGCACGTGGTCGACCCGGGCGACGAGCGCTCGCACCAGGCCCGCCCGCCACTCCGTCCAGGCCGCGGGACCGGTGGCCCGCGCGTCGGCCTCGGTGAGGGCGGCGAGCAGCTCCAGCACCTCCCGGGAGCCGACGGCCTCGGCCACCGCGTCGATGGTGGCCGGGTCGTCGATGTCGCGCCGGGTGGCGACCGCCGGCAGCAGCAGGTGGAGGCGGCAGAGCGTGACCAGCACCTCGACGTCGCGCTCGTCGAAGCCCATGCGGGGCGCGATGCGGCCGATCAGCTCGACGCCCGCCTCGGTGTGGTCCCCCGGCTGCCCCTTGCCGATGTCGTGCAGCAGGGCGCCGACCAGCAGCAGGTCGGGGCGGGCCACCCGGCCGGCCAGGGCGGCGGCACCGGCGGCGGCCTCCCACAGGTGGCGGTCGACCGTGTACCGGTGGAGGGCGTTGCGCTGCGGGCGGCTGCGCACGCTCGCCCACTCGGGCAGGTAGCGCTCCCACACCCCCTGCTGGTCGAGCGCCTCCAGCAGGGGCACGGCCGGCGGGCCGGCCGCCAGCAGCTCCACCAGCGCGCCCCGGGTGGCCGGGTCCCACGGCTCGGGGGGCGCGGGTGCCTCGGCGGCCAGGCGGTCCAGCGACCGACGCTCGAGCCGGGTGCGGCGCGACGCGGCCGCCGCGGCGGCGCGCAGCGCCAGCGCGGGATCGCCGGCCACCGCCGCCGCGTCGGCGATCGCCACCTCGCCGTCGCGCAGGCGCAGGCCGCCGCCCAGGTCGTGGGAACGGCGCACCCGCCCGAGCGGGCCGGCGAGCGAGCTCTCGATGCGCGACCAGGCGTCGTCGCTCGTCCAGGCGATCGTCCGGGCCGCGGCGGCGACGGCCCGCATGAGCGCGTCGGCGTCCTCGTAGCCGAGGGCCGCCGCCACCCCGTCCTGCTCCTGCAGCAGCAGCTGGTCACCGGGCCGGCCGGTCTGGCGGTGCAGCTCGACCCGCACGGCGAGCAGGGTGTCGTAGGCGGCCCGCAGCGCCGCCTCGTCGGTCTCCCACAGGATCGTGCGGGCCGCCTGCGCCCAGTCGAGGGCGTGCACGTCGCGCAGCCCGCCCCGGCCCTCCTTCAGGTCGGGCTCCAGCAGGAAGGCCACCTCCCCCACCCGCCGGTGCCGCTCGCGCACCCGGGCCGCCAGGGCCGCGAGCTGGCGCCGGGGCCGCTTGCGCCACCGCAGCTCGGCCTTGGCGGCCAGCTCGGCGGTCAGCGCCGGGTCGCCGGCGAGGTGCCGCACCTGCAACAGGCTGGTGGCGGTGTCCAGGTCGTCCGCGGCGAGGGCCAGGGCCTCGCTGACGGTCCGCACGGCGTGGCCGAGCTTCAGCCGGGCGTCCCACACCGGGTACCAGATCCGGTCGGCCAGCTCGCCGACGTCGTCGCGGCCGGCGTGCAGCAGCACGACGTCGACGTCGGACTGCAGCGACAGCTCACCCCGGCCGTAGCCGCCCACCGCCGCCAGGGCGACGCCCCGGGGATCGCCGCCCGCGAGGGCGTCGTCGACCAGCCCGGCGAGCCAGCGGTCGACCGCCGCGGTCCACGCCGCGCACAGCGCCCGTCCGACCAGCGTGTCGTCGGCGGCGAGCTGGGCGCGGGCGGCGGCGATCGTCATGGTCAGAGGGCGTCGCGGCCGTGCTCGCCGGTGCGGATCCGCACGACCTGGTCGAGGTCGGCCACCCACACCTTCCCGTCGCCGATCCTGCCGGTGCGGGCGGCCTCGACGACCGCGTCGACGAGGCGGTCGACGTCGCCGTCGTCGGCCAGCACCTCGATGCGGACCTTGGGCACGAAGTCGATCCTGTACTCGGCCCCCCGGTAGACCTCGGTGTGCCCCGACTGCCGGCCGAAGCCCTGCACCTCGGTGATCGTCATGCCGGTGGCGCCCGCGCCCTCGAGGGCGGCCTTGACGTCGTCGAGCTTGGACGGCTTGACGATCGCGGTGATCAGCTTCATGGGCGGTCGAGCGTACCGGTGGCCCGCTCGGCGCCCGCCTCCAGCGCCCGCAGGAGCCGGCGGGCGACGAGGTGGACCGGGTCCCACACCGGCCCGAAGGGCGGCGCGTAGCCGAGGTCGAGGTCGACGACCTCGGCGGCGGTCATCCCCGCCTGGATGGCCGTGGCGAGCACGTCGATGCGCTTGGCCGTGCCCTCGGCGCCGACGATCTGGGCGCCGAGCATCCGACCGGTGCCCACCTCGGCGAGGGCCTTGATCGTGATCTCCCGGCGCTCGGGCAGGTAGCGGGCCCGGGTCTCGCCCTCGATGGTGGCCTCGACCGCCTCGAAGCCGTAGCGGCGGCACTCGGACAGCGACAGGCCGGTGCGGCCGATCTCGACGTCGCACACCTTGGTGACCGCGGTGCCCAGCACGCCGGGGAAGGTGGCGTAGCCGCCGGCGATGTTGATGCCCGCCGTGCGGCCCTGCTTGTTGGCGACCGTGCCCAGTGCGACGTGGACGGGCGCCCGGGCCACGAGGTGGTGCGACTCGCAGCAGTCGCCGGCCGCCCACACGCCCTCGGCGGAGGTGCGCTGGCGCCGGTCGACCCGGATGGCGCCCCGGACGCCGACCTCGATGCCGGCGTCCGCCGCCAGCTCCGCGTTGGGCCGGACCCCGAGGCCGAGCACGACGAGCTCGGTCGGCACGCGCCCGCCCCCGGCGACGACGGCGCCGTCCTCGATCGCCTCGACGGGCGTGCCGAGCCGCACGTCGATGCCGAGGCCCTCGAGCGCCGGGACCAGCGGGGCGGCGACGTCCGCGTCGAGGGTCGGCATGAGCTGGTCGGCGGCCTCGAGGAGCGTCACCTCGCGCCCGCGGCGCACGAACGCCTCGGCCATCTCCAGCCCGATGTAGCCGCCGCCGACGACGGTCACCCGCCGGACGCCGGCCACCCGGGCCTCGAGCGCCGCGGCGTCGTCGAGGGTCTGGACGCCGTGGACCATCGGGTGGTCGATGCCGGGCAGCGGTGGGCGCAGCGGCCGGGCCCCGGTGGCGACGTGGAGGGTGTCGAAGCCGACCCGCACGGTCCGGCCGCCGTCGTGGTCCCAGGCCTCGACCTCGCGGGCGTCGAGGTCGATCCCCCGGACCTCGTGGCCGAGCCGCACGTCGATGCCGTGCTCGTCGCGGAAGGTCGCCGGGCTGCGGGCCACCAGGTGGTCGACGTCGTCGACCAGACCCCCCACGAGGTAGGGGATGCCGCAGGCCGCGTAGCTCGTCCACCTCCCCCGCTCCAGCACGACGATCTCACGGTCGGGCTGCCGGCGGCGGACCTGCATGGCGGCGCTCATGCCGGCGGCGTCACCGCCGACGACCAGGAGGCGTCCGGGCATGACCGGAAGGCTACGGCGGGGGCGCCCCGGTCGCGCCCCGGTCAGCGCCTGCCCTCGCGCCGTCGCCGGGCGAGGTGGACGTGGGCCTTGGCCGCGCCCCACTCGATGCCGGGCCCGACCAGGTCCGGGTCGACGTCCGCGTACGAGGCGGGCGTCAGGTCGTAGAGGTCGTCGGGGAAGTTCCGCACCGAGAAGTCGTCCCGGGGCACCGGCCGGGCCCCCGCCGCCCGCAGGACGGCGGTCGGGTAGCGCACGAGGTCGCGCAGCACCGACAGCGGGTTGCCCGCCTGCTCGTCGATGTCGGTGGCGAGCAGCCGGCGCACCCGGGGCGCCCCGTCGTCGCGGGCCGCGGCCGCGGCGTCGGCAAGGGCCCGCTCGACCTCGTCACCCACCTCGATCCCCTGGGCGGCGAGCACGGCCCGCACCGACCGCTCGACCCACCCGGGGATGGCGCGCTCGATGCCCTCGGCGAGGGCGGCTGCGTAGGCGGCGAGCGCCGCGGCGTCGGCGGGGTCGTCGCGTCGGTCGTGGTCGGCCACGCCCTCCATCCTGCCCCGGCGGGCCGTCGCCCCCACGCCCGCCGGCGCGCTATGACACACGGCGTGCGCATCCGGGCGTTGTCGGTGTTCGAGGGCGTCGTCTACCACTGCGTGTGCGTCGACCGGAGCGCGCCGTGCCGCCCGACGCTGGAGGTCGACGCCCTGCTCCGGCCCGGCGACGCGGACGCCGAGGCCGGGCCGCTGCTGCTGAGCGTCGCGGAGTACGCGGCGATGGTGGGCGACCGCGACGTGGCGCGGCGCTGCCTGTCCGAGCTGGCCGCCAAGGGGCGCCTGGTCGACCACCTGGGCGTCACCCACATCGCGTTCCCGACGTGGACGCCGGTCAGCTCGCCCGCAGACCCAGCGCCTGGTTGAGGTTGCCCGAGCGCAGGCCCTCGAGGTCGAGGGTCACGTAGCGGTAGCCGGCGCCCCGCACGCCCGCCACCACCTGCTCGCGCCGCTCGACGACCTCGGCGAGGCGGTCGAGCGGCACCTCCAGGCGGGCGGTGTCGCCGTAGTGCCGCACCCGCACCTCCCGGAAGCCCAGCGCGTGGAGCGCGGCCTCGGCCCGCTCGACGCTCGCCAGCCGGCCGAGCGTCACCGGTGTGCCGTAGGGCAGCCGGGAGGCGAGGCAGGCGGCGGCCGGCTTGTCCCAGGTCCGCAGGCCCAGGCGCCGCGACCAGGAGCGCACGTCGTCCTTGGTGAAGCCGGCGTCCACCAGCGGGAAGGCCGCGCCGCGCTCGGCGGCGGCCCGCTGGCCCGGGCGGTGGTCACCCAGGTCGTCGAGGACGACGCCCAGGCAGACGGTGGCGGCCCGGTCGCCCCGGGCCAGCTCGGCGGCCAGCGGGGCGACCGCCCGCAGCAGGGCGTCCTTGCACCAGTAGCAGCGGTCGCCGTCGTTGCGGCGGTAGGCGGCCTGGTCGAGCTCGTCGGTCTCGACCTCCTGCCAGCGCAGGCCCCACTCGGCGGCCAGGTCGGCGCACTCGACCCGCTCGCTCCCCGGCAGGGAGGGCGACACCGCCGTGACCGCGAGCGCCCCGTCCGGGCCGAGCGTGTCGTGGGCGACCCAGGCCAGCAGCGACGAGTCGGCCCCGCCCGAGAACGCCACCACGACGGGGGCGAGCTCCCGGAGCCGGTCGCGCAGGGCGTCGAGCGAGGCCACGGCGTCGAGCCTAGGCAGTCACCCGTCGGTGACCTGGATCCGGACCCGCTTGTTGCCCCGGCCCTTCGACTCGGTCTTCACGACCCGGACGCCACCGACCTCGCCGGTGCTGCGGACGTGGGTGCCGCCGTCGGCCTGCTTGTCGAGCCCGACGATGTCGACGACCCGGATCTCGGTCACCGTCTCGGGCACGAGGTTCACCTTGGTCCGGATGAGCGCCTCGTCCAGCACGGCCTCGGACCGGGGCACGAACGACACCTCGATGGGGCGGTCGGCGGCGATCTCGGCCGCCACGAGCTCCTCCACCCGGGCGCCGAAGCCCTCCGGGGTGGGGTCGAGCGCGAAGTCCATGCGGGCGGTCAGCGGCTCCATGTTCCCCCCGGTGACCGGCACCCCCCACTCGTTCCAGATCACGCCGCAGAGGACGTGGAGCGCGGTGTGGGTGCGCATGAGCTGGTGGCGGCGCTCCCAGTCGATCTCGCCCTCGACCTCGGCGCCGACCGCGGGCACCGGCGCGCCCTCGGCGAGGCGGTGCCAGACGACGTCGCCCTCCTTGCGCACGTCGACGACCGCGGCCTCGCCGCCGTCCCAGCGGAGCACCCCCGTGTCGTGGGGCTGACCGCCGCCGGTCGGGTAGAAGACGGTGCGGTCGAGCGCCACCCGGTCGCCGTCCACCGCCGTCACCTCGCCGCGTGCGGACCGGAGGTACGCATCGCGCAGATGGAGCTGCTCGGTTGACATCGTGACGGTTCCTTAACGGAACTGATAGCGGTTGCGCAACGCGTGCGGCCGCATCAGTGATAAACCTGTCGTGCGCGGAGCGTTGCCTCCGCGTCATTTGTTCCTGGACAAGGGGAGTGAGCGATGCGACAGCGACGCCGTTCTTTGCGGCTGCTCGCCATCTTCCTCGGGCTATCGCTCTTCGCCGCGGCTTGCGGCGACGACGACGACACCGAGGCGGGCGACGACACGACGGAAGAGGAGGACGCCGGGTCCGAGGAGCAGGCGATCCCGGAGCCCGAGTTCGGCGAGGCCGACCCCGAGTGCGAAGGCGAGTCCGACGGGGTGCTCAAGATCGGTGGCCTGCTGCCGCAGACGGGCAACCTCGCCTTCCTCGGCCCGCCCGAGGAGGCGGCGGCACAGCTCGCTGTCAACGAGATCAACGCCGCGGGCGGCGTGCTCGGCCAGCCGATCGAGTACATCCCCGGTGACTCGGGTGACACCTCGACCGACATCGCCAACCAGACGGTCGACCGCCACCTGAACGAGAACGTCGACGTCATCCTGGGTGCCGCCTCGTCGGGCGTGTCGTTCACGGTCATCGACAAGATCGTCGACGCCTGCAAGATCCAGATCTCGCCGGCGAACACCTCGCCCGACTTCACGGACTACGACGACGACGACCTGTACTTCCGCACGGCGCCGTCCGACGTGCTCCAGGGCCGGGTGCTGGCCGACCTCATGATCGAGGACGGCCACCAGACCGCCGCCATCCTGGCGCTGCAGGACCCCTACGGCGAGGGCCTGCTGAGCTTCACCCGTCAGTGGTTCGAGGAGGCCGGCGGTGAGGTCGTCGTGGCCGAGGTCTACGACCCGCAGGCCCAGAACTTCGACGCCGAGATCGAGGAGGTCGTCTCGGCCGAGTCCGACGCCGTCGTGGTGATCGGCTTCGACGAGTCGAGCCGCATCCTGACCGGCCTGTTCGAGCAGGGCATCCAGCCCGACCAGGTCTACCTGGTCGACGGCAACATCGGTAACGCCCTGGGCGAGGACTTCACGACCGAGGGCGCCCTGGTGGGCGTGCAGGGCACGCAGCCGGCGGCCGAGGTCACCGAGGAGTTCCGGCAGGCGCTGCTCAGCGTCGATCCCGACCTGATCGACTACAGCTACGGTCCCGAGACCTACGACGCCGTGGTCATCACGGCCCTGGCCGCCGAGCTGGCCGGCACGGACAACCCCGCG
The DNA here is from genome assembly GCA_035304465.1 of Acidimicrobiales bacterium. Classification (GTDB taxonomy): domain Bacteria; phylum Actinomycetota; class Acidimicrobiia; order Acidimicrobiales; family VFJN01; genus ZC4RG19. The sequence continues at coordinate 9,131 of DATGPY010000221.1, forward strand.
GAGGTCGCCCGGTACATCAACGGCGTCACCCGCGAGGGTGAGAAGTGCACGACCTTCGTGGAGTGCAAGGAGCTGATCGACTCCGGCGTCACCGACATCGACTACGACGGCCCGTCGGGCCCGCAGAGCTTCTCGATCGAGGGTGAGCCCACCGAGGCGAGCTTCTCGATCTCGACCTACGGCCCCGACAACCAGATCGACCCCGAGCAGACGGTGTACCGCACCGCCTCGCTCTGATCCGGACCACGAGCGCGACGAAGGGCCGGCCCCGAGGGGCCGGCCCTTCCGCGTGGTGGCGACGGGCGTGGGGGCGGCACCCGGGCCCGCCCCCGGCGTCGATCAGTCGACCTGGGCGAGGGTGCCGAGGTACAGCTCGATGACCTTGGGGTCGCTGAGCAGGGCTCGGCCGGTGTCGGTGTAGGCGTTGCGCCCCTGGTCGAGCACGTAGCCCCGGTGGCAGATCTGGAGGCACCGGTTGGCGTTCTGCTCGACCATGACGATCGACACCCCGGCCTCGTTGATCCGCCGGCAGTTGATGAACACCTCGTCCTGGTAGGCGGGCGACAGGCCCGCCGACGGCTCGTCCAGCAGCAGGACCTTCGGGTCCATCATGAGCGCCCGGCCCATGGCCAGCATCTGGCGCTCGCCGCCGGACAGCGAGCCCGAGCGCTGCTTCCGGCGCTCGGCGAGGCGGGGGAACATCGCGGTGACCGCCTCGAACCGCTCGGCGAACTGCCGGGGCCGGAGGTACAGGCCCATCTGCAGGTTCTCCTCGACGGTCAGCCGGGGGAAGACGTTGTTCGTCTGGGGCACGTAGCCGATGCCCTTGGCCACGAGGCTGTGGGCCTTCAGGCCGGTGACGTCCTCGCCGCCGTAGACGACCGTGCCGGACCGCACCGGGATGAGGCCGAACAGCGCCTTGATGAGCGTCGACTTGCCGGCCCCGTTGGGGCCGATGACGCCGACGAGCTCGCCTTCGTAGAGCGTGAGGTCGACCCCGTTGAGGATGTTGACCTCGGGCACGTAGCCGGCGACGAGCTCCCGGGCCTCCAGCAGCGGGGTCCGGTCGCTCGGCTGGCCGGCGCCGTCGGTGTGGGTGTCGGTGGCGGTCATGCCCCCTCCTGCTCCCGCGCCCGCTCCTCCTCGGCCTCGAGCTCGGCCTCGATCTCGGCCTGGGCCTCGGCGAGCTGGCGCTCCTGCTCGACCGGGTCGAGCGGGGTGCCGTGGTGACGCCCGAGGTAGGCGTCGATGACCTCGGGGTTGGTGACGATCGACGCGTGCTTCCCCTCGGCGATCACCCGGCCCTCGGCCATGACCACGACCCAGTCGCTGACCGTGCGGACGACGTCCATGTCGTGCTCGACGAACACCACCGACAGGCCGTCGGCCGCCAGGTCGCGGACGTGGCCGATGATGGTCTGGGCCAGGGCCGGGTTCACGCCGGCCATGGGCTCGTCGAGCATCACGAGCTCGGGCTCGACCATGAGCGCCCGGGCCATCTCGAGCAGCTTGCGCTGGCCGCCGGAGAGCGCCCCGGCGAACTCGTCGCGCATGTGGCTCAGGTTGAACCGCTCGAGCAGGGCCTCGGCCCGCTCCTCGATCGCCTCCTCCTCGTTGCGCCACAGGCCCCGCACGAGCGACGGGAAGAAGCGCTCGCCGGTCTGGCCCGTGGCGCCGAGCTTCATGTTCTCCATGACCGTCAGGCGCGACAGCGCCTTGGTCAGCTGGAACGTCCGCACCATGCCGGCCTGGGCGACCTTGTGGGCCGACAGCCCGCGCATCGGGCGGCCGTTGAAGCTCCACACCCCGGTGTTGGGCTTGTCGAACCCGGTCAGCAGGTTGAACAGCGTGGTCTTGCCGGCGCCGTTCGGGCCGATCAGGCCGGTGATGGCCCCCCGCTGGAACTCGAGGTGCTCGACGTCGACCGCCATCAGGCCGCCGAAGCGCCGCGTCAGGCTCTCGACGACCAGGATGGGATCGGGCTTGGGCGCACCCGGCTCCTCGGGGACGCCCTCGAAGGCGTCGACCCTGATCCGGGTGAACCCGCTGTTCGGCGAGGGTGTCGTCGGTGTCGTGTCGGTCATGGTCGCGTCACCGCGTGGTCAGGGCGATCTCTCGCCGGTCGCCGAACACGCCCTGCGGGCGGAAGACCATGAGCAGCGCGAGGCCCAGGCCCATCAGCATGAACCGGACCTGGCCGACCTGCACACCGCTCATGATGCTGTCGGGGATCATGTCGTTGTCCACCGCCTGCCGCAGCAGGTTCTCGGTGAAGGCCATGATCGCCCAGAAGATCATCGAGCCGACCACCGGCCCCCAGATCGTCGCCGCGCCGCCGAGGATGAGGCAGGCGTAGGCGAAGAACGTGGTCGGCGTGCCGTAGTTGTCGGGCTGCACCGAGCGGGCCGAGATGGCGAGCATCATGCCGGCGAGCGAGCCGATCACGCCGCCGACGACGAGGCTCTGCATCTTGTAGGCGTAGACGTTCTTGCCCAGCGCCCGCACCGCGTCCTCGTCCTCGCGGATGGCCTTGAGCACCCGGCCCCAGGGGCTGCGGGTGAGCAGCCAGACGAGCAGGACCGACAGCAGCACGAGCGTCCAGCCGACCGTCAGGTACCACATCTGCGTGGCGCTGAACGAGATCAGCCAGAGCTCGAAGTCGCCGTTGAACGGGTTGGCGTTGGTGAAGTCGCGCGCGAAGCCGTTGATGCCGTTCGAGCCGCCGGTGAAGTCGCGGAACTCGGCCGCCCGGAAGATGAAGCGCAGGATCTCGCCCGCGGCGATCGTGGTGATGGCCAGGTAGTCGGCCCGCAGCCGCAGGGTCGGGAGACCGAGCAGCAGGGCGAGCCCGACGGCGCCGACGATCCCGACGATCACCCCGACCCACAGCGGCGCGTCGAACTCGACGACCGTGATGCCCACGCCGTAGGCGCCGACGGCCATGAACCCGGCCTGCCCGAAGTTCAGCAGGCCCGTGTAGCCGAAGTGCAGGTTCAGGCCGATCGCGGCCAGCGCGAAGACCATGGCGTCCCGCCCGATGGCCGACTCCAGGGTGTTGCTGAAGATGCTTTCCCAGTCCATGGCTCTCCTACCCCACCCGTTCGGCCTGGCCGAGGATGCCCTGCGGCCGCACGATCAGGATGAT
>DATGPY010000222.1:0-4502 GCA_035304465.1 Acidimicrobiales bacterium
TCGATGCCGAGCTGGCGGGCCCGCTCGGGGTCGACGAACGGGTCATGGGCCACGATCCGCATGCCGAACGCGTGGGCCCGCTGGGCGACGAGCTTGCCGATGCGCCCGAGGCCGACGATGCCGAGCGTCTTGTCCGACAGCTCGACGCCCTCCCACCGCGAGCGCTCCCAGCGCCCGCTGGTCAGCGCCGCGTGGGCCTGGGGGATGTTGCGCGCCTGGGCGAGCAGCATCGCCATCGTGTGCTCGGCCGTCGTGAGGATGTTCGACTGCGGCGCGTTGGCGACGATGACCCCACGCTCGGTCGCCGCCTCGACGTCGACGTTGTCGAGCCCGATGCCGGCCCGGCCCACGACGACCAGGTCGGTGCCCGCCTCCAGCACCTCGCGCGTCACCTTCGTGGCCGAGCGGATGACGAGCGCCGCCGCGCCCGGCACGACACCGATCAGCTCCTCGGGGGACAGGCCCAGGCGGACGTCGACCACGTGGCCGGCGTCGCGGAGCCGCTGGAGCCCGGCGTCGGCGATCTTCTCGGTCACGAGGATGCGTGCCATCGCGTGCCAGTGTGGCCGGGCCCGGCGAACCTCCGCCAGATCGGATCGCGTGACGTCCGGCGCCCCTGCGGGCCGGCGACGCTGGGCATGTTGCCCACCCGGGCCGCCGTCGTGACGCCCGTCTCGGGCACACCGCGCAGCGCCGCCCGCGGGCGGGGCGGTGCCGCGGGTCAGCGGCCCGAGAGGTTCTCGACCGCGACCGGCTCGATGCCCTCGTCCGGGGGCAGGTCGAACCCGAAGACCTGGGCGTAGAACGACAGCTCGGCGTCGAGCGCCCGGCGGATGTTCTCCGCCCGGCGGAAGCCGTGCTGCTCGCCCTCGAAGGGCACGTAGGCCACCGGCACGCCCTTGGCCCGCAGGGCGTCGACGATCATCTCCGCCTGGTTGGGCGGGACGACCTCGTCCTCGAGCCCCTGCAGGACGATGAGGGGCCGGTCGAAGCCCTCGAGGTGGTGGATGGGCGAGCGCTCGACGTAGAGGTCGCGCCGTTCCGGGTAGGGCCCGACGAGGCTGTCGAGGTAGCGGCTCTCGAACTTGTGCGTCTCGGTGGCCAGCGCCTCGAGGTCGGCGACCCCGTAGTGGCTGGCACCGGCGGCGAACGTGTCCCGGAAGGCCAGCGCCGCCAGCGTCGTGTAGCCGCCCGCCGAGCCGCCCCGGATGCAGAGGCGCGCGGGGTCGACCCGCCCCTGCTCGGCCAGCCACCGGGCAGCGGCCTCGCAGTCGTCGACGTCGACGACGCCCCAGGCGCCCCGCAGCTGGTTGCGGTAGGCGCGCCCGTAGCCGGTGGAGCCGCCGTAGTTGACGTCGACGACGGCGAAGCCGCGGCTGGTCCAGTACTGGGTCCGGAGCTGGAGCATCGGGCGGGCCGCGGCGGTCGGCCCGCCGTGGATCAGGACGAGCAGCGGCGGCAGCTCGCCCTCCGGCGGCTCCACCTCCGGGTTGGCCGGCGGGTAGAAGAGCGCGTGGGCCGTCCGGCCGCCGCTCGTGGGGAAGTCGATCGGCTCGGGGACCGAGAACCACGCCGGGTCGAGGCCGAGGTCGCGCGGCGGCCGGAGCACCTCGGGCTCGCCGGCGAGGGCGGCGCCGTCCAGCCGCAGGCGCACGACCGCGGGCTCGGCGACGGGCGAGGCGCCGACGAACACGACCTCGTCGCCGGCGGCCTCGACCGACGAGATCGCGGTGTAGGGCACGTCGAGGTCGTGGACCGTGCCGTCCGCCGCCCGCACGGCCAGGTGGTCGATGCCGTCGCGGGCGTAGGCGAAGACGACCCGGCCGCCGTCCAGGAAGGCGTAGCGCGACTGGCCGAACACCCACTGGGGCACGCCGATCTCGGCCTCGATCTCGACCATGGGCTCCACCCGGCCCTCGCCGGCCGGCGCGCCGGGCGTCGCGGGCGGCACCCAGCGGTAGAGGTTCCACCACCCGGACCGGTCGGAGACGAACCACAGCGAGCCGTCGGGCGCCCAGCGGGGCTGGACGACCGACTCGCCCCGGCCGTCGCCGCCCGGCGCGGCGTCGGGCCGGCCGGCGACGACGGCGGGGCGGAACAGCCCCGGCCCGGCCTGCCCGTCGTCCAGGTCGGCCACGCACAGCTCGGTGCCGTCCCACGGCATGTCGGGGTGCGACCACTGCAGCCAGCACAGCCGCCGCCCGTCGGGCGAGAACCGGGGGTCGGAGACGAAGTCGGGCCCGCGCACCAGCGACCGGGGCGGCAGCTCCCCGGTGCCGTCGAGCAGGGCCACCTCGTTGACGACGTCCGCCGGCCCGCCCCCGGCCGGGTGGTGCTCGTGCACCACGGCCATCCACCGGCCGTCCGGGTGCACGTCGCCGTCGGCCCACCGGTCGGCCCGGGACGAGTCCGGCTCCGGGGTGACCGGCACGGGGTCGCCGTCGCCGGCCAGGCGGTGGAGGCGCTGGTCGGCCCAGTGGACGAACCAGACCTCCCCGCCCCGCGCCCACCAGGCACCGCCGCCGTACTCGTGCACCGCCGTGCGGACGTCGAGGCCCGCCGGCAGCATGTCGGTCGTCGTGCCGTCCGGGTCGCGCCGCACGAGCTGGGTCCGGCCGCCCTCCTCGGGGCGCTGCTCCGACCAGATCACCGCGTCACCGTCGAGCGCGACCGCGCCGAGCCCGGCGGCCGCCCGCACCACGAGCTCGGAGGTGATGGGCGTCGGCCACGATCCGTAGGGCACCATGCGCCGGACCCTACCCCCGGCCGCCGGACCGATCGCGCCCAGCGCGGTCGCGCCATCGTGCAGTATCCGCTGGTGACCTGTTCGAGCTGTGGAACGACCAACGCGGCCGACGCGTCCACCTGCGCCGGCTGCGGGCGGCCGCTCGGCGCCGACGCGCCGGGGAGCGAGCCGCAGAGCCCCGAGGGCCCACCGACGCCCCCCGGTGCACCGACGCCGGCGGGGTCATACCCGCCGCCCGGCGGTCAGCCGCCACCGCCACCCGGCCCGGGACCCGTCCCGCCGCCCGGGGCCGGCCCCGCGCCCGGGGCGCCCGGCGGGCCGCCGCCCCCGCCCCCCGGCGGCTTCGGCCCGCCGCCGGGGCCGGGCGGGACGGGCGGGTTCCCGCCCCCACCCGGGCGGCCGGGGCCCGACCGCGGGCCCGTGCTGCTCGTCCTCGCCATCATCGTCGTCGTCGCCCTGGTCGGCACCGCCGTGTACCTGGTGGCGTCGTCCGGCGACGACTCCGGCACCGAGGTCGTGCTGGAGCCGATCGACCGGGTCCAGGAGGACGACTTCGCCGGCAACCTCGACGTCGGCGAGCAGGCCGGCGCCGTCTTCGCCGACCTCGTGCTGTCCGACGAGGTCCCCGACCCCCGGGTCGAGCAGGTCGACACGCAGCTCGCCGGCGCGGTGGTGACCGGCTCCGACCCCGCCGTCTTCGGCGGCAGCCGGGACACCCGGGTCTGCGACACCGAGCAGCTCGTCGCCTTCCTCACCGACGAGGAGAACGCCGACAAGGCCGAGGCCTGGGCCGAGGTGCTCGACATCGAGGTCGACGAGATCGAGGAGTACGTCGACGGCCTCACGGCGGTGCGCCTGCGCTGGGACACCCGGGTGACCAACCACGGCTACCGGGACGGCGAGGCCCGGCCCTTCCAGTCGCTGCTGCAGGCCGGCACCGCGGTGCTCGTCGACAGCACCGGCGTGCCCCGGGTGAAGTGCAACTGCGGCAACCCGCTGCTCCCGCCCGAGCCGATCGAGGGCGACACCGACGGCGCCCTCGACGTCGAGGACGTCGCGCAGAACCCCGACGACGCCTGGCCCGGCCTCGACCCCGCCGAGGCCGTCACCATCACGCCCGGCGAGGAGGTGGAGGAGTTCGTCATCGTCGACGTCGACGAGGGAGGCCTGATCGAGCGCCCGGTGGGCTCCGACGGCTCCAGCCGGCGCGACGTGGGCACGGGCGACGTGCAGATCACGCTCGAGTGGGACTCCGACGCCGACCTCGACCTCCACGTGCACGAGCCCTCCGGCCACGAGATCTACTTCGGCGACCGGGGACCGTCGCCCACCGGCGGCGAGCTCGACGTCGACTCGAACGTCAACTGCAGCGACGACGGCATCCCGGGCGGCGTGGAGAACGTCTACTGGCCCGCGGACGAGGCGCCCTCCGGCACCTACACCGTCGAGGTGCACGGGTGGGCCGTCGGCGGCTCGGCCTGCGGGTCGGGCGACTACACGCTCACGATCACCGTCGACGGCGAGACGGAGGTGCACACGGGCTCGGTCCAGGAGGACGAGTCCGCCATCTACGACTTCACCGTCGGCTGAGCCGGCCACGGGGCCGGGCGGGGCACCGGTCCCGCCCGGCCCCGGCGCGCTCGACCGCGTGCGCACGACCGCTCGCCGCCACCCGCGGCCGGGCGGGCGACGGGCCGGGCGATCGGGCCGTCAGGCCGCCTCGGCCAGCAGGTCGGCGATGCGCCGGCAGCCCTCG
>DATGPY010000223.1:0-7239 GCA_035304465.1 Acidimicrobiales bacterium
CACCTCACCGAGCGCTTCGTCGCCCTGCCGACGATCGTCAGCCACTGGGCGAAGCTGCCCGAGGAGGAGTTCAAGGTGGCCAACTCGTCGGCCGCCATCCTCGCCATGTTGGCCTTCGTCCTCCTCGTCAACACGCTCGCCGTCGTCCTGCGGAACCGCTTCGAGAGGAAGAGGTCGACATGACCGAGCCCACCGCCACCGCCACCCCCACCGACGCCCCGGCGGCGACCGTCCGCAGCGCGGGCGCGATGCGGCCCCGGCCGCTCGCCGGGTCGCGCCGAGTCGATCCCGCGTCGCTGCCGGTGGTGTTCGAGCTGCGCGACCTGGGCGTCTGGTACGGCGACTTCCGGGCCGTGCGCGACGTGTCGCTCGACATCCGCCAGCACGAGGTCACGGCGTTCATCGGACCGTCCGGCTGCGGCAAGTCGACCGTGCTGCGGTGCCTCGACCGCATGAACGACCTCGTCCCGGGGGCCCGTGTCGAGGGGACGGTCACCTACCACGGCGTCGACCTCTACGGGCCGGGGGTCGACCCGGTCGAGGTGCGCCGGCGGGTGGGCATGGTGTTCCAGAAGCCCAACCCGTTCCCCAAGTCGATCTACGACAACGTCGCCTACGGCCCCCGCCTCCACGGCCGGCGCAAGCGGGCGGAGCTCGACGAGGTCGTCGAGGCGTCGCTGCGGAAGGCCGCCCTGTGGGACGAGGTGAAGGACCGCCTGCGCGAGTCGGCCATGGGCCTCTCCGGCGGCCAGCAGCAGCGGCTGTGCATCGCCCGGGCCATCGCCACCCGGCCCGACGTGCTGCTGATGGACGAGCCGTGCTCGGCGCTCGACCCCATCGCCACCGCCCGCATCGAGGACCTGATGCAGGAGCTGAAGGACGAGTTCACCATCGTGATCGTCACCCACAACATGCAGCAGGCGGCCCGGGTGTCGGACGCGACGGCCTTCTTCTCCACCGAGGCGGGCGACGGGGCGGACCGGCGCGCCGGCGTGCTCGTCGAGTTCGACCGGACGGAGAAGATCTTCTCCCGACCCGCCGACGAGCGCACCGAGAACTACATCACCGGGCGCTTCGGCTGAGGGGCGATGTCGGCCCGGGAGGCGCCCGTCCCCCTGCGGACCGCGTTCCACGACGAGCTGGACCAGCTGCGGCTCCAGGTCGAGCTCATGGGCGTGCGCGTCGACCAGAACCTCGAGCGCGTGCGCCGGGTGCTCGACGAGGGCGACCCCGGCGGCGAGGTGGTGGCCGCGGCGCTGGCGGCCGACGACGAGATCGACGCCGTCCACGTCTCGCTGCTCGAGAAGTGCTACTCGCTGCTGGGCCGCGAGGCGCCGGTGGCGAGCGACCTGCGCTTCGTCGTGTCGGTCGTGCGGGTGCTCTCCGAGCTCGAGCGCATCGGCGACCTGGCGCTGCGGGTCGTGAAGCTGGGGCCCGACCGGGCCGCGCTGGCCGGGGCCGGCGACGCCTGGGACGTGGTGCGCGCCCTGGTCGAGGTCGCCGTCGACGAGTACCGCACGGCGCTGCGGGCCTGGTCGACCCAGGACCTGGGCCTCGCCACCCGGCTGGTCGAGGAGCGTCCGCCCCTCGCCACGCTGGAGCACCGGCTGCTGGTCGAGCTCGGGCGGCTGCCGGGCGGGGAGGCGTCGGTGGCGGTGCGCCTGTTCGCGGCGGGCCAGGCGGCAGACCGCATCGCCGACCACGCGGCGGTCATCGGGGCGCGCCTGCGCTACATGCTCACCGGTGACCCCGCGCACCTCGCGGCGGAGGTGCGATGACCGGGACGGCCCGGCTGATGGCGACCGGCGCGGACGGCGGCAGACTTGGACCGAGCCCCCACGTGAGGAGAGCACCGTGAGGATCCTGGTCACGAACGACGACGGCGTCGGCTCGTCCGGCCTGCACGCCCTGGCCCGGGCGGTGGTCGAGGCCGGCCACGAGGTCCGCGTGGTGGCGCCGTCCGAGGACATGAGCGGCTCCAGCGCCGCCATCGGGCAGGTCCACCTCGACCAGAAGATCGACGCCCATCCCGTGGAGCTGCCGGGCCTCGACGGTGCCCCGGCGTACGCGCTCGACGGCCCACCCGGGCTCTGCGTCCTGGCCGACCGCATCGGCGGCTTCGGCGAGCCGTGCGAACTGGTGCTGTCCGGCGTGAACCCGGGCGCCAACACCGGACGGGCGGTCCTGCACTCCGGCACCGTCGGCGGTGCCCTGACCGCCGCCAACTTCGGCGTGTCGGGCCTGGCCGTCAGCATCAGCGTCCCGTCCGGCCTCGCCCACGAGGCCACGACCGTGCCCGCCCGGGACGACGGGGCAGTCGCCCAGGTCGTCGACTCGCCGGTGGGCGCCCGGGACGGCACCCGCGACCGCGGGCTCCCCGACCACTGGGACACCGCGGCGCGGATCGCGGCGTCGCTGATCGGGTGGCTGGCGGCGGCGCCCCGGTGCACGGTGCTGAACGTCAACGTGCCCGACCGGCCGGTCGCCGAGGTGGCGGGCGTGCGCACGGCCCGGCTGGCGCCGTTCGGGTCGGTGCGGACCCGCGTGGTCGAGTCGGCCGCGGACGGCGGGCACCTCCAGCTGGAGATGCGCCCGACCGGCGACGAGCTGCCGCCCGACTGCGACACCGCCCTCGTCCGGGCCGGGTTCGTGACGGTGACGCCCATCACCGGCGTGCACCTCGACGAGTCGATCGACGTCCGCGGCGCCCTGACCGCCGTCGAGGAGCTGGCCGCGCAGGCCGCCGCGGCACGGGGAGCAGGGTGAGGCCCGCGGTGGGGACGCCGTGGTGATCGTCGTCGCCGTCCTGTCGCTGGCGCTGGCCAGCGCACTCGCCGGCCTCCTCGCCGCGGCCGTCGCCCGGCGGGCCGCCGCCCAGCGGATCGACGCCGCCGTCGCCGAGCTGACCGGCACGGCTGCGCCCGGTCCCGACCGGCCGCCCCGACCGGCCCTCGACCGGTCGCTCGACGACCTCGAGCGCGTCGTCGACGAGCAGGTCCGGGCCCGGCGGGAGGCGGCGGCGACCGAGCGCCGCCTGGCCTGGGCGCTGGGTGCCCTGCAGAGCGGGGTCGTGATCTTCGACGACCGGGGCGAGGTCGTCTACAGCAACGACCCCGGCGCGTCGTTCCTCGCCGCCCGGAACAGCGACGCGCTCGTGAACGAGGCGATCACCTCGATGGCTGCCGACGCGCTCCGCTCCCGCGCCGGCGAGCGCGAGATCGAGCTGTCCGGCCCGCCCCGCCGGGTGCTCAACGTCCGGGCCGTGCCGCTGGCCAACCACCGCCGCCCGGCCGGCGTGCTGGTCGTCGTCGAGGACACCTCCGAGCGCCGGCGGCTGGAGAACGTGCGGCGGGACTTCGTGGCCAACATCAGCCACGAGCTGAAGACGCCGATCGGCGCGCTGGCGGTGCTGGCCGAGGCGCTGCTCGAGGAGGAGGACCCCGAGGTCGTGCGCCGCCTGGCCGAGCGGGTGGCCACCGAGGCGTTCCGGGTCAGCGGCACGATCGACGACCTGCTCGAGCTGTCCCGGCTGGAGGCCGGCGGCACCCTCGACGCGGACGCCGAGGACGTGGCGGTGGCCGACGTCGTCGCCGAGGCGGTCGAGCGGGTGCGGCCCGCGGCCGAGCAGCGCGCCATCGAGATCGACGCCGTGGTCGGCGACGTCCCGGTCGTCGCCGGCGACCGCCGCCAGCTCGTCTCGGCGGTGGCCAACCTCCTCGACAACGCGGTCAAGTACAGCGAGCCGCGCAGCACCGTGACCGTGCGGGCGGGGACCGACGGCGCCTGGGTCGACGTCTCGGTCCGCGACCGCGGCATCGGCATCCCCGCCCGTGACCTGGAGCGCATCTTCGAGCGCTTCTACCGGGTCGACCGGGCCCGCAGCCGCGAGACCGGCGGCACCGGCCTCGGCCTCGCCATCGTGCGCCACGTGGCGTCCAACCACCGCGGCGAGGTGCGCGTCCGGTCGCGGGAGGGCGCGGGCTCGACCTTCACGCTGCGGCTGCCGGCCGGGCCGGCCCCGGCCGCCCTCACCCCCCAGGAGGCACGGCGACCATGACCCCGGAGGCGACGGTCCTGCTCGTCGAGGACGAGGACAGCTTCGTCGAGGCGCTGTCGGTCGGGTTGAAGCGCGAGGGGTTCCGCGTGCAGGCGGCCCGGGACGGCGCCGAGGCCCTCGACGTCTTCGACGCCGTCAAGCCCGACGTCGTGCTGCTCGACGTCATGCTGCCGAAGGTCTCGGGCATCGACGTGTGCCGGGAGCTGCGACGGCGGTCGGACGTCCCGATCATCATGGTCACGGCCAAGGGCTCGGAGATCGACACCGTCGTGGGCCTCGAGGTCGGGGCCGACGACTACGTCACCAAGCCCTACCGCCTGCGGGAGCTGGTGGCCCGCATGCGGGCGGTGCTGCGCCGCCACGCCGCCGACCGCTCGGCGCGGGCGGCGACCGGTGAGGTGCTGGAGGTGGGCGACGTGCGGCTCGACCCGGCCCGCCACGAGGTCGAGATCCGGGGCGAGCAGGTGAAGCTGCCGCTCAAGGAGTTCGAGCTGCTGGAGGTCCTGCTGGCCAACGCCGGCCGGGTGCTGACCCGCGACACGCTGATCGACCGGGTGTGGGGCACCGACTACGTCGGGGACACGAAGACCCTCGACGTCCACGTGAAGCGCCTGCGGGCGAAGGTCGAGGAGGACCCGTCCTCACCGACGCGGATCGTCACGATCCGGGGCCTCGGCTACAAGTACGACACGCCCCGAGCGTAGGACCGCACGCAACGCCCTCGGCGAGCCGGCGGCTTGTACCCTCGCATCCGATGGCGACGGCGAACGGCTGGCAGCCCCTGTCCCCGCCGCGACGGCGTGCGGGCGCGGCCGCGTTCGTCGTGGCGCCGTTCACCCGGCTGGCCCGGGCCCACGCCGCCGCGGTCGCCGGCGACACGCTGATCGCGCTGGCGCTGGCCAACTCGCTGTTCTTCGACATCGACCCGGACGCGGCCCGCACCCAGGTCGCGCGCTACCTGGTGCTGACCATGGCGCCGTTCGCGGTGGTGGCGCCGCTCATCGGCCCGGCGCTCGACCGGGCCCGGGGCGGACGCCGCTGGATGGTCGTCGGCGCCAACGCCCTGCGGGCGATCATCTGCGTGCTGATGATCGGCGACCTCGACAGCATGCTGCTGTTCCCCGAGGCGTTCGCCGTCCTGGTCCTCGCCAAGAGCTACCACGTCGCCAAGTCGGCGCTCGTCCCCACCGTCGTGCGGGACGACGCCGAGCTGGTCGAGGCCAACTCGCGCCTGTCGTTCCTGTCCGGCGTCATCACCTTCGCCGCCGCGCTGCCCGGCGGCCTGGCCTACGCCATCGGCGGCAGCCAGGGCGTGCTCGTGCTGGCGACCGCCGTGTTCGCCGTGGGCGCCGTGCTCGGCACCCGCATCCCGCCCACGCGGGTGGCCCAGGACGAGACCTCCGAGACCGAGCGGGCCGAGCTGCGGGGCGGCGGGATCGTCCTCGCCGCCTCGGCGATGGCGCTGCTGCGGGGCACCGTCGGGTTCCTCACCTTCCTCGTCGCCTTCGCCCTCCGGGGCAGCGACGCCCCGGCCTGGCAGTACGGCCTGGTCGTCGGCGCGAGCGGCGTCGGGTCGCTGGTCGGGGCCGTGGTCGCCCCGATGCTTCGCCGGGGCGGGCTGGCCGAGGAGCGCATCCTGCAGGCGGTGCTGGGCACGACGGCGGTCGCCGGCGTGCTCGCCTCCTGGGCCGGTGGGGTCACCGCCGCCGCGGCGTTCGCCTTGTGCCTGGGCACGGCGGCCAGCAGCGGCAAGCTGGCCTTCGACTCGGTCGTGCAGCGCGACGCGCCGGACGCCAACCGCGGCCGGTCGTTCGCCCGGTTCGAGACCCGCTTCCAGCTCATGTGGGTGGCGGGCTCGTTCATCCCGGTCGTGATCTCGATGCCCCTCGAGATCGGGTTCCTCGTCATCGCCGCCACCACCGGCTTCGCCCTGTTCTCCTACCTGGCCTCGCTGCGCCGGCTCGAGCGGGGCGAGCTGCCCCAGCGGCGGCGCGCGACGCGGGTCATCACCTCCCGCCTGCGCCGCCGGCGCCAGGGGTTCGCACCGGAGGCGGACGAGGTGCCGGAGGACGCCCGCCCGCCGGGCCCGGCCGCAGCCGACCCGGGCGTCGCCGTCGCCCGCACGGTGACCGCGGCGCCGACCGTCCCGCCGGCCCAGCACCCCGCCCCGGCCGACCCGTCCGACGACGACGCCGCCGACGACCCGCCCCGGGGGCCGGTCGTCATCGACCCGACGAAGCTGCAGTAGCGGGCGCCTCGGGCGACCCGACGTCAGTCGTCCGGCAGGTCGATGCGGGCCAGCCACAGGCCCGGGGCGTCGACCTCGGGCGGGCTGGGCAGCATGGACTCGCCCTCCCACAGGCGGGCCAGGCCCTCGGGGCCGGCGCGCTCGACGACGCCCTCGACGAAGGCGGCGCCCCGGTCGTAGACCGCCTGGGTGAGCTCGAGGCCGAGGAGCCGCTCGACGAACCGGTCGGCCTCGCCGGCCTCGACGCGCCGGCGGCGCAGCGCCTCGGTGAGCATCCCGTAGCTGGTGATGAACTTGCCGCCGACCTGGTCCATGACGTGGTCGACGACCCCGACGACCACCGCGACGAGCGCTTCGAGGCGGGGGAGCAGGGCCCGCTGCTCGTCGGACTGGATGGCGCCGAGCAGCGCACCCGGCTCGCCGAGCACCCGCTGGAGCTCGGCCATGGACTCGGGGCCGCCGGTGAGGTCGATGTCGCCCAACGCCTCGCCGAGCGCCTCGGGGTCGTTGCGGAACTTCGTCGTGTACTCGCGCAGCAGCGACTCCAGCCGGGCCCGCACGTGGGGCACGCCGAGCACGGTGTGGTGGGCGATCTCGTGCAGGCAGATCCACAGCCGCAGGTCGTCGGCCGGCAGGCTCCACTCCTCGCCGAACGCCTGGAGGTTGGGCACGACGATCATCAGCTCGTCGGACGGCCGCCGGGGGATCGGCAGGTCGTACTGCCCCAGGGCCCGCCGGGCCATGTGGCCGACCATGGAGCCGGCGGTCATGGCGACCATCATCGGCTGCATGGCCTCGAGCATCGGCCCGAGCATGGCGGCGAGCTGGTCGTCGGGGCCGAGGCCGGCGTCGTCGCCCTTGGGCACGACCTCGGCCGTGCCCAGGGAGCCGGCGAGCTGCTCGAGCAGCGGCCGGTAGTCGTCGAGCGTGCGCT
>DATGPY010000224.1:0-2630 GCA_035304465.1 Acidimicrobiales bacterium
CGACGAGACGAGGTGGGGACCGACGGCCGACGACCTCGACCTCGGGCGCGAGGGCGCCAACGCCCACCTGTCGTTCGGCAGCGGCATCCACCACTGCCTGGGCCACGCCCTCGCCCGGCTGGAGGGCATGGAGGCGGTCCCTGCGCTCGTGCGTCGCTTCCCCCGCATGGAGCTCGCCACCGACCGGCCCAGGTGGACCGGCCGCATCGTGCTCCGGGGCCTCGAGGCGCTGCCGGTCACGCTCGCGGCCTGACGGGAGGCCCACCCGACCCCGCGCCGGGCCCCGGCGCGGGCCCGGTCGCTCAGACCTTCAGGAAGCGGCTCAGCGCCCAACCCGACCCGGCGGCGCCGATCACGACGCCGAGCATGAGCACGACGCCGACCGTGATCCACAGCTCGCTCGAGGTGGCGACGAAGCCCTCCATGATCGCCCGGTAGTCCTCGTGCTGGGCCGCCCGCTGCATGAACCGGTCGAGGGCGAACACCGCGCCGAGGGCGAACACCGCGCCGATCAGACCCTGGATGATCCCCTCGAGCATGAACGGCACCCGGATGAACCAGTTGGTGGCGCCCACCAGCTTCATCACCTCGATCTCCCGGCGGCGGGCGTACATGGCCATCCGGATGGCGTTGAGGATCAGCAGCAGCGCCGCCACCAGCAGCCCGATGCCGACGACGAGCATGGCCCGCTGGGCGAACTCGGACACGCCGACGACGGTCTGCACGCTCTCCCGCTCGTCGGTGACCTGCAGGACGCCCGGCATGGCGGCGAGCTCCTCGCCCATGCTGGCCATGAGGTCGACGTCGTCGGCGGTCGGCGTGAGCCGGTACGAGTCGGGCACCAGCTCGGGGTTGGCCTCGAGGCGCTGCTTCATCGCCTCGTTGCGGTCGAACAGGCGCATCGCCTCCGCGTGGCTCTCCTCGCGGTCGACGTAGCGCCAGCGCTTCACCTCGGGGTGGTCGTCGATGAACGTCTCGACGGCGTCCCGCTGCTCGTCGGTGATGTCCGCCTTGAGGAAGGCGATGAGCGTGATGCCGTCCTTCCAGCGGGCCGACACGTTGTCGACGCCCTGGTTGAGCAGCAGCGTCGACCCGAACAGCGCCAGCGACACCGCCACGGTCATGATGGCGGCGATGGTCAGCGTGACGTTCCGGCGCAGGTTGGTGAAGGTCTCGCGCGCGATGTAGTCGAGCTTCACTGGTAGACCCCCCGAGCCTGGTCGCGGACGATCCGGCCATGCTCCAGCTCGATCACCCGCCGCTGCATGGTGTCGACGATCGACCGGTCGTGGGTCGCCATGACGACGGTGGTGCCGGTCCGGTTGATGCGGTCGAGCAGCCGCATGATGCCCACCGACGTGGCCGGGTCGAGGTTGCCGGTGGGCTCGTCGGCCAGCAGGATCAGCGGCCGGTTGACGAACGCCCGGGCGATCGACACCCGCTGCTGCTCGCCGCCCGAGAGCTCCTCGGGCAGGTTGTCCGCCTTGGACTCCAGCCCGACCAGCTCCAGGATGGCGGGCACCTGGGCCTTGACCACGTTGCGAGGACGGCCGATCACCTCGAGGGCGAAGGCGACGTTCTCGTACACGGTCTTGGTGGCCAGGAGCTTGTAGTCCTGGAAGATGCAGCCGATGTTCCGGCGCAGGTACGGCACCCGCCACGACGAGAGCCGGGCGATGTCCTTGCCGGCCACGAAGATCCGCCCCTTGTCGGCGGTCTCCTCGCGGTTGATGAGCCGCAGCATGGTCGACTTGCCCGACCCCGACGGCCCGACGAGGAAGACGAACTCTCCCTTCTCGATGGTGGCCGACACGCCGCGGAGGGCCTCGACGTTGCCCTTGTAGATCTTGGTGACGTTCTCGAACGTGATCATCGTCCTCGCCCGCAGGCCGCGCAGGACCGCCGCCCCGTGCGACCGTCCCCAGCTGTTGCGAAGAGGTTACAGATTCCGCGCGGTACCACGTGCATCGCAAACCGAAGGTACTTGCCCCGTCGGTGCGGCAGCGCGGATGGTCACACCTGCTCAGCGGCCGCGCGCCGCCACTGCAGGTACGACTCCATGAACGGGTCGAGGTCCCCGTCGAGCACCGCCGACACGTTGCCCGTCTCGTGCTCGGTGCGGAGGTCCTTGACCATCTGGTACGGCTGCAGCACGTAGCTGCGGATCTGGCTGCCGAAGCCGACCCGCTGCTCCTCGCCCTTGATCTCGGCCAGCTCGGCCTCGCGCTTCTGCCGCTCCAGGTCGGCCAGCTTGGCCTTCAACATGGCCATCGCCCGGTCCCGGTTCTGGAACTGGCTGCGCTCGACCTGGCACGACACCACGATGCCGGTCGGGATGTGCGTCAGCCGCACGGCGGAGGAGGTCTTGTTGACGTGCTGGCCGCCGGCGCCGGAGGCCCGGAACACGTCCATCTTGATGTCCTTCTCGTCGACGACCACGTCGGTGTCCTGGTCGTCGAGCATGGGCACCACCTGCAGCGCCGCGAAGGCGGTCTGCCGCTTGCCCTGGGCGTTGAACGGGCTGATGCGCACCAGGCGGTGCACGCCCCGTTCGGCCTGCAGGTAGCCGTAGGCGTAGCGCCCCCGGACGACGAAGGTGGCCGACGACAGGCCCGCCTCGGAGCCCTCGG
>DATGPY010000225.1:0-2862 GCA_035304465.1 Acidimicrobiales bacterium
GCGCTTCTCGAAGCGCTCGACCATGGCGTTGTAGTTGGGGTTGGCGCCGTCCTCGCCCAGCTGGTCGATGCCGTGCCAGCCCTCGAGCCCCTCCGCCCAGCGGTTGGAGTTGCTGTAGAACATGAACGCCGTGCCCATGATCCGGGGCGGGTCCCAGTCGAGGGCCTTGAAGGCCTCGGCGAAGAGGAAGGTGGCGTAGCCGTAGCCGCCGTAGTACAGGCCCTCGACGCCGAGGTCGCGCATGAGCGCGAGCTCCTCCTTCAGGCCCCGGGGGTTGGGCTCGAGCTTCACCTCCCGGACGACGGTCAGGCCGAGCTGGGTGGCGGCGTCGCGGAAGTAGTCGGCGTAGTCGCGGCCCGAGCTGCCCTGCTCCCAGAACGACCCGATGCGCGTCAGGCCCTTGGCGGCCAGCCACTGGGCGCACATGACGCCCTCGGTGGGGATGTCGCCGTTGGCGACGGTGAAGCAGTACTCGGAGGCGAACTTGTGGGCGCCGGTCCAGCCGATGCAGGCCACGCCGAGCTCGTTGGCGGTGTCCTGCAGCACGATCGAGTTGTCGGAGATGAGCGGGCCGAGCACGACGACGCAGCCCTGCTCGACCAGCCACCGGTAGCCCTCGATGACCTTGCGGTAGTTCTCCCGGGGCAGGCCGCGGGCGTCGGCGACGACGAGCTGGATCGGGCCCCGGGTCCAGACGCCCTCGTTGAGCGCGTCCTCGATGGCGAGGATCGTGGGGTCGATCCAGTCGGCCAGGAGCTGGTTGAGGTCCATGTCGACGAGGATCCCGATCTTCACCGGCTCGAAGGGGTCGCCCTGGGTCTGCACGCCGCGGGTGGGCGGGTAGATCGTGATGCCCTGGACCGCCCGGTCCGAGGCGGCGCCGCCCCCCTCGTACCAGTTGCGACCCTCACCGCCCCGGCCCTCCAGGTGGGCCTCGGTGCCGTGGGTCACGGACGAGACGGCCCGGTCGGGCCGGGCGATGCCCAGGTCGACGGGCGCCTCGAACATGCGGTCGGCGTACTGCCGGGACTCGGCCACCGTTCCCCCCTCCCCCGTCGTCTCGGACGGTTCAGCGTGTCGAATCGTAGTTCAATCCACTGGAGCGGACATCGGCCGGCGCGGGCTCACGACGGTTCCGCCCCGGCCAGCTCCTCGGCCTCCGGCTCGTCCTCGGCCGGCGGCCCGCTCGACAGGCCGAGGTACGACCGCACGAGGCGGTCCTCGTCGACCTCGGAGGCCGGCGCCACCCAGGCCAACCGACCGACCTGCAGGAACGCGACGGTGTCGGCGAGGGCCAGCACGTCGTTGGCCTTCTCCTCGACCAGCAGCACCGCCGTGCCCCGGTCGCGCAGCTCGCGGAGCGCGTCGTAGACCTCGTCGACGATCCTCGGCGCGAGGTCGAGCGACGGCTCGTCGGCCACCAGCAGCAGCGGCGGGCGGACGAGCGCCGGCGCCAGCGCCAGCATCTGCTGCTCGCCGCCCGACAGCGAACCGGCCGCCTGGCCGCGGCGCTCGCCCAGGCGGGGGAAGCGCTCGTAGGCCGCCTCCCGGTCCGCCGGGTCGGTCAGCCACAGGGCCAGGTTCTCCTCCACGGACAGCCCCGGGAAGATGCCCCGCCCCTCGGGGACGAGGAACACGCCGGCCTCCACCCGCCGGTGGGGCGGCAGGTCGGTGACGTCGGCGCCCCCGATTCCCACCCGGCCGGCCGTCGCCGGCACGGTGCCGGCCACGACCGAGCACAGGGTGGACTTGCCGGCGCCGTTGGCGCCGATGAGGGCGACGACCTCGCCGCGGGGCACGACGAGGTCGACGCCGTGGACGACCTCGGCGTCGCCGTAGCCGGCCCGGACGCCCCGGACCACGAGCGCGGCATCCTCCGCCGGCTGGGCCCCGTCCCCGTCGGCGGGCTCCACCGCCGCGGTCCGGCCCTCGGGCCCGGCCCCACCGTCCGCCGTGGCCTCCCCCGCCGCCCGGCGGGCCCGGCGCACGTGCGACCGCTCGGCCACGAGGGCGAGGATGCCGTCGGGGTTCTGGGCCAGGTTGACCGCCGCCAGGCCGAACATGACCTGGGGCAGGTAGGAGCCGTCGCTGATCCAGCCGAGGACCTCCGGGCTGAGCGCCGCGGCCAGGCCGGCCAGCACCGCGCCGGCCGGCCGCCGCACGCCGAAGACGACGGTCGAGGCCAGCCAGAAGAAGCCCATCTCGACCGGGAAGTCCATCGTCGAGATCCGGCCGTTGGTCGAGGCCAGGAGCACGCCGCCGAAGCCGGCCATGCCGGCCGACAGCGCGAAGACGACCATCTTCGTGCGGGCCGACCGGATGCCGACGGTCACGGCGCCGGCCTCGGTCGAGCGCAGCGCGACCATCGCCCGGCCCGACGCGGACGCCATGAGGTTGCCGACCAGCTTGACCGCGATCGCCAGCAGCACGAGCAGGCCGACGATCATCGTGCGCCGGTCGCCGAAGTCGAACGGCCCGATCTCGGGCGGGCGGACCCGCCAGCCGCTCGAGTCGGCGTTGGAGACGGCCTCGATCTGGAAGACGAGGTACTGGCCCGCGTACGCCTGCGCCATCGTCGACAGCGCGAGCGGCAGCCCGCCGAGGCGCCGGGCCGGCAGCGACACGATCGCCCCCACGACCGTCGCCGCGACCGTGCCCAGGGCCAGCGCCACGAGGAACGGCAGGTCCTGGTCGAGGGCCCAGCCGGCGGTGAACCCGGCCAGGGTGACGAACGCCGCCTGGGCCAGGCTGACCATGCCGCCGATGCCGGTGATGATCGTGAACGACAGCAGCACGAGGCCGATGGCCAGGCCCCGGGCGACGAGCGAGCGCCAGTAGTCGTCGGCGAAGGCGAAGACGTAG
>DATGPY010000226.1:0-4449 GCA_035304465.1 Acidimicrobiales bacterium
GGGAAGGCAAGCCCTTCCGCACTTCGTACGCGGCGATCAGGCCGCCGAAACCGCCCCCCAGCACCACTACCCGCACGGCGCCGCCTCCTCCCTTCGCCGGCGTTCGCCCCTTCGCCGGGGCCGCTGCCGTCCCCGTCTCCAGGCCGCGCGGCTAGAGTGCTCCGCACATGTGCCCCGCCACCCATCCGCCGGGCTGACACCTTTTGGCGATGGAGACAGGCTCTCACATTAAAAAGGTCCTCTTCGGTTTTCGCGGAACAGTGGGTTGAAACCGGGAATCGTCAGGCAAAGGGGGTGACGGCCATCCGTCGTGCAGCGTTTCACGCCGCCTGCTGTGCCCTCCTGGCCGCCGGAATCACCTGGCTTGTGTTGCCGCTGCCGGCGGTGGGGGCCGCGGCGGAGGACGGCGCAGCCGCCGAAATCCAGGCGCTGATCCAGCGTTTCGCATCCTCCTTCCAGGCCCGGGATCCCGAGGCGTTCGTGAGCCTCTTCGCCGATCCGGCGGTCTTCGACGATCCCCACCGGGGCGAAGCCGAGCTCGACGCTGCCGCCCTCTTGGATATGATCCGGTCGGACTTCGCCGGCATCCAGGAAGTGCGGCGGTACGACCCGGTGCACTGGGCGGTGACGGCCTTTGGGGAGTCGACCCGGGTCGAAGTGACGTTCGCCGTCGAGATGACCATCTTCGAGACCGACGACGCCTTCCGGATCACGTACGGATGGGAGCTGGCGTCCGTCGACGGCGCCTGGCGCATCGCCAGGCTCTGGGTCGTCGACATGCAGCGTTGAATGGGAAACGGCCCGCTGGCAAGCCAGCGGGCCGCACCTCGCAGCTATGGCTGGTACCCCCAACGGGATTCGAACCCGTGTTTCCGCCTTGAAAGGGCGGCGTCCTCGGCCGCTGGACGATGGGGGCTCGGTTTCCGCCGGGGCGGGGCGCCGGGCCACACTAGCCAGGGCCGGGTTCGGCGCCAAACCGGAAGTCCGGCGCAGGCAGCGTACCGGCCGGCCGGTGCCGGGACCCCCGCGGCCCCCCCGGGGGCGGGCCCGTCAGGGAGCCGGTGGGGGCGGCGTGGTCGGTGCCGGCGGCGGGGGCCCGCTCGCGTCGGGCGGCCCGAGATCGGCGCTCAGCGCATCGACCACCTGCGAGAGCAGCCAGCCGAGGAACTCGTACACCGCGTGCGCCGGCGCCAGCGGATCGTCCGGGTCGATCTCGGGCGGCTCCTCGTCGACGTCGAGCCGGGTCCCGATGACCAGCCGCAGGGCGTTCAGCGTGTGCATCCACGCCGTCATGTCCGACTCGTCCAGGTCGGACCCGTCGAGCGTGCCCTCGACGACCTCGATGGCCGCCAGCCGGGCCTCCAGCAGGTCGTCACGGGTGAGCACCTGGTAGCCGGCGTCGCGCTCGGGGTCCTGCGGGTAGGCGGGTGGGAACAGACGCCGGACCGACGGGTCGTCGGTCGAGGCGATGAGCTGCTCGCGGAGCTGGCCGACGAGGTCGGCAACCAGCTCCCGCTCGGTGGGACGGAGCTTGACCTGGTAGTGCCCCGGCTTGCGGCGGCGGATGCGGTCGCGCAGGAACACCCGGGCTCAGTCCTGCTGCATGGTGGCCCACAGGCCGTGCTCGTGCAGGCGGAACACGTCGAGCTCCGCCTTCTCGCGGGTGCCGCTCGACACCACGGCCCGGCCCTCGTAGTGGACGGCGAGCATCAGCTTCTCGGCCACCTCCAGCGGGTAGCCGAAGAGCTTCTGCAGCACGAACGTGACGTAGGACATGAGGTTGATGGGGTCGTTCCAGACGATGACGACCCAGGGACGGTCCGGGTCGGGCTCGGTGTCGCCCACGGGCCGGTCGGCCTCGGCGGGCGCCGTCTCGAGGGGAGTCGCCGACATCGCCCCCATTCTCGCGCGTCCGACCCTGCCACCGGCACCGTCGTGGGCCCGCCGCCCTGCTGGTCGCTGGGCTCAGGCGCCGGTGGACGCCGCCGCGGGGCCACCCGCCGGCGCCGTGGCAGCCGCCGGCGACCGTCTCGCCGGCGAGGGCACGGTGGCCTCCACCGCCGGCTCCGACAGGTCGAGCTGCACCCGCGGCACCGCGACCCAGACCAGCGCCGCACCGAGCACGTGGGCACCCACGAGCACCGCTGGGACGCCGGTGAAGTACTGCGCGTAGCCGATGGCTCCCTGCGCGACGATCACGACGACGAGCTCCCGCAGTCGCCGACCGACCACCGGCGCGGCGTCGCCCCGGCGGGCCATGGCGACGACAGCGAGGGTCAACGCCAGGAACAGCACCACGGCGATGCCGTGGAGTCGCACGACGTCGCCCAGGACGAACGGCAGTCGGTCCGCCTGCTCATCGCCGGCGTGGGGGCCGCTACCGGTGACGAACGTGCCCGTCAGCACCACCAGCCCCGCGGCGACGACCAGCAGGCGCGCGGCGGCCGTGACGGTCGGCACGGCCAGCGGCCGCCGGCGTCCGTCCAGTGCCCGCTCCTCGCCCGCGCGGTGGTGCAGCACGACCGCGTTCCACACCGACCCGATCGACAGGAGGAAGTGGCCGATCACCGACAGCGGCGACAGGTGGAACCAGACGACCAGCGCCCCCACCACGGCGTTGCCCGCCACCCACGCCGGTAGGCCCAACGACCAGAGCCACAGGTCGCGTCGGTAGGGACGCCGCAGGCGCGCGCCGATGACCGAGGCCACGGCGAAAGCGGCGACGACCCCGGAGAGCAGCCGGTTGCCCCACTCGATCATGCCGTGCGCGCCCGATTCGGGCCGCGGGACGAAGCTGTCGGGCTCGCAGCCCGGCCAGCTCGAGCAGCCGAGCCCCGAGCCGGTCAGGCGCACGGCGGCGCCGGTCACCATGATGAAGACCAGCGACGCCAGGGTCGCCGCGGCGATGCGACGGTACGTGGTGGGCGAGATGTGGATGCGGGGGAGCCGCACGGCGTCCAGGCTAGGACGTGCCCCGCCCCGGGAGCGAAGCGCCGCCGCACGGCACCGGGCCGCACCCCGGCCTCGGCCCGCCGGGACCGTGCCGGCCGAACGCGGGACGGTCCGGGCGCGGACGACCCCGGACCGCGTCGGCCTGTCGGTCCGGCCGGGCTTCGGCGTCGGCGCAGCCGACCCCTAGGGCTGCGGGGGGCGGTGCATGCGGACGACGCCTTCGTCGATCGCCGCCTGCGCCACCGCGGCGGCCACCTCGGTGGCCACCGTCGGATCGAACACCGACGGGATGATGCAGTCCGGGGCGAGCTGCTCGTCGGACACGCAGCCTGCGATGGCCTTCGCCGCCGCCAGCTTCATGCCCTCGGTGATCGACGTGGCGGCCACGTCGAGCGCACCCCGGAAGATGCCCGGGAACGCCAGCACGTTGTTGATCTGGTTCGGGTAGTCGCTACGCCCGGTGGCGATGACCTTGGCGAGGCCGTCGGCCTCTCCCGGGGTGATCTCCGGGTCGGGGTTGGCGAGCGCGAACACGATCGGGTCCGGGGCCATCTTGCGCAGGTCGGCGGCCGTGATGAGCCCCGGCCCCGACACGCCGACGAACACGTCGGCGCCGGGAAGGACCTCGTGCAGCGTCCCCTCCCGCCGCTCGGGGTTCGTGTTCTCGGCGAACCACAGCTTGGCGACGTTGAGGTCGTCGCGGCCCTCCCAGATGGCGCCCTTGCGGTCGACGCCGATGATCTCCCGGACGCCGGCCTGGATGAGGATCTTGCTGATCGCCACGCCGGCCGCACCGACACCGGCGATGACGACGGACAGCTCGTCCATGCGCTTGCCGGTGATCTTCAGGGCGTTCTCGAGCGCCGCGAGCGTCACCACCGCGGTGCCGTGCTGGTCGTCGTGGAAGACGGGGATGTCGAGGAGCTCCTTCAGACGGTCCTCGACCTCGAAGCACTCGGGGGCCTTGATGTCCTCGAGGTTGATGCCGCCGAACACCGGCGCCATGCGCTGGACGGTCTCGATGAGCTCGTCGGGCGACGACACGTCGAGGCAGACGGGGAACGCGTCGACCCCGGCGAAGTGCTTGAACAGCAGCGCCTTGCCCTCCATGACCGGCAGCGCGGCCTCGGGGCCGATGTCGCCCAGGCCGAGCACCGCCGTCCCGTCGGTGACGATGGCGACCGTGTTCTTCTTGATCGTCAGGTCGTGCACCCGGGCCGGATCGTTCGCGATCGCCTTGCAGACCCGGGCGACACCCGGCGTGTAGGCCATCGCGAGGTCGTCCCGGTCGGCGACCGGCATGCGGGCCAGCACCTCGATCTTCCCGCCGTCGTGCATGAGGAAGGTGCGATCGAGGATCTCGAGGATCTCGACGCCCTCCAGCCCCTCCACCGCAGCGCGGACCTGCTCGATGTGCTCGGAGCTCGCGCAGTTGACCACCAGGTCCTCGTCGAGGACCGGGCCACGTACGTCGAACCCGCCGATGGCGGCGATGTT
>DATGPY010000227.1:0-6815 GCA_035304465.1 Acidimicrobiales bacterium
ACTTGCGCGCGGTGTTGAGGAGCGATGTCAGCGGCTTGGGCATCTTGCCGCTCTCGACGAGACCCATCAGCGGACGTCCTGTGTCAGACCCAGCGGAGGACCTTCTTCTTCCAGGCGTAGAGCAGCCCGAGCGCCAGCACGGCGATGAACACCCCCATCTCGACGAACCCGAACCAGCCGTAGGCCTCGGCCCGGGTGGCGAACGGGAAGACGAACACCGCCTCGACGTCGAACAGCACGAACAGCAGCGCGAACAGGTAGTAGCGGACCTGGGTCTGCGCCCACATCGACCCGACCGGGTCGACGCCCGACTCGTAGTTGACGTACTTCTCGGGCTGCGGGCGGCTCGGCCGGATCAGGCGCCCGAGCCCCAGGATCGCCGCCACCAGGGCGACCGCGACGCCCAGGAAGACGCCGACCGTCAGGTACGAGCGGAGAAGGTCCGACACGTTGGCGGAGCCTAGTGATCGTTTGCACGAGGGGCCAAAGCCGCCCGTGACCTGGTCACACGCCGCTCGCCACGGGGCCTTCGGCGGCCCCCGGCCGGCCGCTCAGCGGCACTGGTTGATGAACCGGATCGTGTCCATGAACCCGACCGAGGTGCGGTTGACCCCCAGCCCGTCGGTGAAGAAGGCTATGCCGAGGCCGTTGCCGGCGTCGGCCCGGAAGATCCGGCCGCCGGCGAGGAACGGGTGCTGGCGCTCGTCGAGGTTGCCGCCGTACGCGGCCAGCACCTGGTCCTGCGGCGAGCCGAGCACGAGGCCGCTGTCGGTGGCTCGGGTGGTCGGCAGGGCCGACTCGATGGAGATCGAGGCCAGGACCCCCTCACCCGGGTCGTCGACCGACGACCGGTCGTCCGGCGGGCGGAAGCGGAGGATGAGGTCGAGCGCGCCGGGGATCTTGGCGTCGTAGCAGGTGCCGCCGGACCCGTCGAAGGTGGCCTGGTCGACCTGCAGCTGGACCCCGTCGGCCTGCAGCTCGGCGAACGTGGCGCCGATCCGCAGCGGGCCCACCCCCGCCGGGGTGAGCGGCTCGGCCGGGTCGACCGCCCCCGGCGGGAGCGTCGTGGTGGGGACGGTCGTGTCGTCGGCCGGGGCCGGCTCGCCCTCGGCCTCGGTGACGGTCGTCGTCGTCTCGGCGGTGGTCGCGTCCTCGT
Source organism: Acidimicrobiales bacterium (assembly GCA_035304465.1). GTDB lineage: Bacteria > Actinomycetota > Acidimicrobiia > Acidimicrobiales > VFJN01 > ZC4RG19. The sequence continues at coordinate 1,157 of DATGPY010000227.1, forward strand.
CCGGCTCCTGCAGCGCGGCGACGACGAGGAGCCCGAGCAGCAGCACCGCGACGACGGCGACGACCGTGCGGCGGTGCGTGCGCCGGGGCGGTGGCAGGCCGGCCTTCAGCGTGGTGGCCAGGCTGCTGTCGTCCACCACCGGCGGCGGCTGGGTGATGGGGCGGATGGCCGACCGGGGCGTCAGCCGCAGCTGGGGCTCGTCGGCCAGGCGCTCGTCGAGGCGGGACCAGAAGCCCGAGGCGTGCCGGGGCGGATCGAGCTCGCGCAGCGCCCGCGCGACCGGGGTCGACGCGGGCGGCAGCCCGCCGTCCTCGGCCGGCGTCATGTCGGTGGTGTCGCCACGGAGGCCGTCCGCGCCGCCGCGGCGCAGGTGGGCGGGGGTCTTGCGGGCCACGGCGGGTCAGCCCGGGTCGCCGGGCGGGTCGTCGGTGCCGGTGCGGGGTGCGTCCCCGCCGCGGCGCCGGGCGGCGGCCCGCGCCGACCGGCGGCCACGACGGCCCCGGGCCCGGTCGCCCGGCAGCGGGACGGGGATGACCTCGGCGTCCTCGGCACCCTCACGGGACGGGCCGTCGTCGCCGGAGGTGGCCTGGGGCTCACCGTCGGCCACGGGCTCGCCGGCGGGCGGGTCGCCGGCGGGCTCCTCGTCGTCGCCGGGCGCGATGACCCGGACGAGCGGGGTGCGCGCCGCGGGATCGGTGGCGATGTCGAGCGGGACGACGCGGGCGCCGTCCTCGGGCACCGGCGGCGGAGACGGCACGTCGGCCTCGGGTGCGGATCCGGTGGGGGCGCGCCCGCCCGCGGCGGTCCCGGCGTCGGTCGTCGCGTCGCCACCGTCGTCCGCGGCAGGGGCAGCGGCCGTCCCGCCACCCCCGCCGTCCCTGGCGGGGCCCTCGGTGGCCCCGGTGGCGGGAGCGCCGCCGGCCGGCGCGGTGCGGTCGGCGGGACCGTCGGCGGTGCTCTCGGCGGTCGCCGTGGCGGGACCGTCGGCGGCCTCGCCGGCCGATCCGGCCGGGGCCGGCTCGCCCGTGTCGTGCGGCGACCCGGGGGGCGTGCCGTCGTGATCGGTCGGGGCGTCGGTCGCCGCCGCGGGCTCGGCGGCCGGCGCGACCGGCTCCTCGGCCGACCGGGCTGCCGGCTCCTCGGCGGGCCCGGCCGGGGTGGTGCCGCCGCCCTCGCCGGCGGGTCCCGGGACCTCGTCCTCGTCGACGTAGGCGGCCAGGTGGTCGCGCGCCCGTTGCAGCAGGCGCTGGAGCGTGCCGGGGGTCTGCCCCAGGATGCGGGCGGCGGAGGAGGGCGAGAAGCCCTCGCGGTCGACCAGCACGACCGCCACCCGCTCCGGCGCGGGCAGCGACGCCAGCCCGGCGGCGATGCCGGTCGGCGCCTCCCGGTCGCGGCCGCCGGCGGGCTCGCCCTCGCCGGCCGGGGCCCGGGCGGCCGAGCTCTCGAGGTGGCGCAGGCGGTCGATGCACGCGTTGTAGGTCACCCGGTAGAGCCAGGTGGCGACGTCGTCCTTGGGCTTGATGCGCACGACGTCGCGCCAGGCCCGGACGTAGCCCGTCGTCACCGCGACGTCCATCTCGGCCCGGTCGAGCAGCAGCGCGTACGCCAGGCCGCGCAGGCGCCAGTCGTAGCGCCCGAGCAGGGCGCGGAACGCCCGGCGGTCCCCCTGCTGGGACCGGCGGACGAGGGTGGCGTCGGTCAGTCGCTTGGTCCTCGGCACGGTGCTGGCACCACTGGTGGCTCGACGCTGCCCAGTCTGGGGGAGAAGGCGTGCGCCCTGGGGGATTTCAGCACACGACGGCGGCCGGCGTCCTCCCCCACCACCCGATCCTCGCGCACCGGCGGGCGCGGGCCGAGCGGGGCCGGCGCCGTCCACCTCTCAGCCCACGGCGGCCAGCACGGGGACGGCGTCCCGGGCGGTGTCCGCGATCGAGCCGGGCCACACCCCCGCCACGAGGGTGACGGCGACGCAGAGGGCCAGCGCGATGCCGGCCGCGACCGGCACCCGCAGGCGCGGCGCCTCGTCGCCCTCGGGGTCGCTCATGTAGAGGCTGACCGTGATGCGCAGGTAGAGGTAGGCCGAGACGACCGACGAGAGCATCGCCACCACCGCCAGCACCGTCGACCCGGCGTCCACCGCGGCGACGATCACGTAGAACTTGGCGAAGAACCCGGAGGTCAGCGGCACGCCGGCCTGGGCCAGCAGGAACAGCGTCAGCACCAGCGCCAGCCCCGGGTGGGTGCGGGCCAGGCCCCGGTAGTCGTCGAGCCGGTGGTGGCCGTCACCCCGCCGGCCGACGAGGGTGACGACCCCGAAGGTCCCGGCGATGAGGAACGTGTAGGCGGCGAGGTAGAACAGCGCCGCCTCGACGCCCTGGTCGGTGGCCGCCTGCACGCCCACCAGCACGAAGCCGGCGTGGTTGATGGAGCTGTAGGCCATCATCCGCTTGACGTCGGTCTGGACGACGGCGAGCACGGCGCCCACGAACAGGGTGGCGACGGCGAGGGCGAAGACGATCGGCTGCCAGTCGACGGCGTAGGCGTCGAAGGCCAGCACCAGCACCCGGATCAGCCCCGCGAACCCGGCCGCCTTCACGCCCGAGGCCATCCAGGTGACCATCGGTGTCGGCGAGCCCTGGTAGACGTCGGGCGTCCAGAAGTGGAAGGGCACCGCCGCCACCTTGAACCCGAGGCCGACGAGCATGAGCGCGAGGCCGGCGAGCACCAGCCCGTCGTCGGTGACGACGGTGGTGCTGAAGTAGTCGAGGATCTCGATCAGGTTGGTCGTGCCGGTGCCGCCGTAGACGAGGGCGATGCCGTAGAGGAAGAAGGCCGACGAGAACGCACCGAGCACGAAGTACTTGACCCCGGCCTCCTGGGAGGTCACCCGCCGGCGGTGCGAGGCGGCGAGCACGTAGACCGCGATCGACAGGATCTCCAGGCCGAGGAACAGCACGATGAGGTCGTTGGCCTGCGACATGATCACGCCGCCGGCCGCCGACAGGAGCACGAGCACGAACGGCTCCACGCTCTCGAGCTGCTCGCGGCGCAGGTAGTCGTCGATGAACAGCGCGGCCAGCGCCACGGCCACGGCGATGACCACGGTCATGAACAGCGAGAAGCCGTCGACGCCCACCGCGCCGCCGAAGGTGGAGAACGGCCCGCGCTCGGGGTCCTGCACCTCGCGCCACAGCGGGACGACCGCACCGATGGCGCCGATCGCCACCAGGCAGGTGAAGGCCGTGTAGAGGTGGGTGGCCCGCCGTGACCGCACGAACGACGACCACAGCATGAGCACGAGCGCGCCGCCCACCAGGACGAGCAGCGGCGAGGCCGCGCCCCAGTCGACGCTCGGGGTCTCGAGCGGCGTGGGGTCGGCGGGGAGCGGCTGCGAGAGGGAGCCCAACACCGCCATCACTTGCCTGCCTCCGCGTGCTCGTCGTCACCGGCGTCCGCGCCCGCGGCACCGCCGGCGTCGTCCTCCTGGGCCAGCTGGTCGGACCGCCGGCCCACCTCGGGCGACACGAAGTCGCTGTTGCCCTCGACGTGCTCGATGAGCCGGTCGACCGCCGGCTGCATGCGTTCGAGCACGGGCTTGGGGTACACGCCGAGGAACACGATGAGCGCCAGCAGCGGCGCCAGCACCGCGCCCTCGCGCCAGGTGAGCTCGGCGAAGCCCCGGTTGTCCTCGTCGACCTCGCCGTGGAACACCCGCTGGTAGGCCCACAGCAGGTAGAGCGCCGCCAGGATGACGCCGGCCGCGGCCACGACCGCCCACCACCGGCGGGTGAGGAACGACCCCACCAGCACGAGGAACTCGCCGACGAAGCCGTTCAGGCCCGGCAGGCCGATCGAGGACATCATCACGACCGTGAACACCGCGGCGAACACGGGGGCGACCTTCTGCAGGCCGCGCAGCGCCGCGATCTCCCGGGTGTGGCGCCGGTCGGAGATCATCCCGACGAGGAGGAAGAGGGCGCCGGTCGACAGGCCGTGGTTGATGTTCTGCAGCAGGCCGCCCTGGAGGCCCTGGCTGGTGATGGCGAAGGTGCCGAGCACGATGAAGCCCAGGTGGGCCACCGACGAGTAGGCCACCAGCCGCTTCAGGTCCCGCTGCATGGCGGCGACGATCGCCCCGTAGATGATCCCGACGACGCCGAGGGTCACGAGCGCCGGGGCGAAGAAGTTGGCGGCGTCGGGGAACAGGTAGAGCCCGAAGCGCAGCAGGCCGTAGGTGCCGAGCTTCAGCAGGACGCCGGCCAGGATGACCGACCCGGCCGTCGGCGCCTCGGTGTGCGCGTCCGGCAGCCAGGTGTGGAACGGGAACAGGGGCACCTTCACCGCGAACGCGACGGCGAAGGCGAGGAACAGCCACCGGGCCGCCGACCAGTCGACGGGGTTGGCGCTCTCGGAGTCGTCGACGATCGTGCGGGACTCGGCGATCTCGACGACGTCGAAGGTCAGCGGCACGTCCGCGTCCAGCTCGGCGATGCGCGCCGCCTCGGCCGGCGTCGGCTCCTCGCCCGCGAGCTCGGCGAGGATCTCCTGGCGCTCGGCGCGGTTGGCGTCCTCGACCGCGTCGCGGTGCAGGAACGCCGTGGCCACGATGCCGACCAGCATGAAGATCGAGCCGAACATCGTGAACAGGAAGAACTTCAGCGCCGCGTAGACCCGGTTGCCGTAGCCCCAGCCGCCGATGAGGAAGTACATCGGCACGAGCACGATCTCGAACATGACGAAGAACATGAAGAGATCGAGCGCCACGAAGACGCCGAGGCAGCCGGCCTCGAGGAGGAGGAGCCAGGCGTAGTACGGCTTCGGGTCGTGGGCGGGCGTCGCGCCGAGGAGCGCGATCGGGAACAGCAGCGCGGTCAGCACGACGAGGAACAGCGAGATGCCGTCGACGCCGACGTGCCAGGCGATGCCGAAGTCCGAGATCCATTCGCGGTTGGTCTCGAACTGGTGGCCGGCCTCGCCCACCTCGAAGGCGCCGAGCAGCCACAGGGCGAGGGCGCCGGTGGCCGCGGCGGACGCCACGGCGACGCCCCGGAGCAGCTCGGACCGGGTGCGGGGCACCAGGGCGACGAGCAGCGCGCCCACCGCCGGCACCAGCACCAGCGCGGTGAGGACGTCGAAGGCGGGGGCGGCGTTCTGGGCGGCGAGCAGACCCGGGACCATCAGACGTAGAGCCTCGCGATGAAGTAGCCGAGCAGGACGACCACGCCGGCCGAGATGCCCAGCGCGTAGGAGCGGACGAACCCTGACTGGACGGTGCGGAGGCGGCGGCCCCCGTTGCGCACCGACGTCGCCACGCCGTTGACGGCGCCGTCGACGACGTGGGCGTCGAACCAGGCCACGGCGTCGAAGATCCGGGTGCCCGGGCCGCCCACGAAGCGCGTGATCGCCTCGTCGTAGTACCAGGCGTGCGCCAGGACCGCCGGCTCGACCGCCCGGACCCGGCGGCGCAGGTAGACGGTCGCCGCGGCGAGGATGCCGACCAGCGCCAGCGCCGCGGCGACGACGGCGAGCGCCCACTTCGTGCCGGTGGCGACGTCGATGTGGGCTTCGTTGGCCCCGACGACCGGGTGCAGCCACCGCTCGAGGAAGTGCAGGTCGTCGGTGAAGGGCAGGTTGATCACCTCGCCGACGGCCGAGAGCA
>DATGPY010000228.1:0-12925 GCA_035304465.1 Acidimicrobiales bacterium
TCCCGACGACTTTGATCACGGCCAAGTAGTTCTGCGGATTGCCGGCCATGGGTGGTGCCACCTCACCTTCAGGGGACGTGTGCGGGGAGAAGACGATGCCCACCCGGACCGCCAGACCCGGGTGAACCGCAAGAACCTACCAAGCCGAAGCCCCCTCGACATCGGCTGAGCCTGAAGTTAAGGTCGATACTTTTCCTCAACCTCTGGTAGTTCTCGCAGACTAGGAACACATCTGGTTGCGGGTCAAGGCCGGACTTCCGGGGACGCGCACGTCCAGCACCTCCATGCAGGTCGTGTCGACCTCCTCCAGCACGGTCTTCAGCGCGGTGACCTTGGCGTCCAGGTCCTCGGTCGACCCGAACCGCACGACCCCGCCCGCGACGAGCTCGGCCTCCAGGTCGGTCGACACCGACGCGACCACCCCCGGCAGCCGCTCCTCGAGGGCGACCGCGAGGTCGACCGCGTCGCGCGCCGCCCGGTCGAGCTGCTCCCCCTCGGCCACCCGGCCGGAGATCCCGGTGAGCACGAGACGCTCCCCCTCGGGCACCTCCTCGTCGGGCGCCCGGTGCTCGATGGCGAGCACCCAGCCCTCCGCGTCGACCACCGCGGCGCGGTCCTCGGTCAGCTGGACCACCGCGACCGGCACGCGCTCGGTGACCTCGATCTCGAGGGTCGACGGCCAGCCTCGGACCACCTTCGCCGAGGCCACCCAGGGCAACCGCTCGACCCGCCTGGCCACGGCGCCGGTGTCGACCGCGATGAGCGGCTCGCCCGGCTCGACCCCGGCCGCCCGGCGCACCTCGTCGGCGCCCGTGCGCTCGGCGCCCGAGACCGCCACCCGGTCGACGTCGAGCAGCGGCGACCGGGTGGCGGCGGCCGCCGCCACCAGCGCGACGAGCACGGCCAGCGCGATCGTCAGCCGGCGCAGCCGTCGCCGGCCCTCGCCGCGGCGGACCTGGATGCGGCGCAACCGCATCCGGGGGTCGACGATGACACCGCCACCGGCGGCGGGCGTCCGTGTGCCCGTGCCACCCCCGCCGGCCCCCGCGCTCACCGACGGACGCCCTCCGAACCCTCGACCTGCACCTCAGGTCGACCCTCGACCTCAGGTCGAGGTCGAGGGTCGTGCCGCCCGGCCCTCACGACCTCTCCTCCAGCATGGCCAGGATCCGGGGCGCGAGCGTCGTGACGTCCCCCGCCCCGATCGTCAGGCACACGTCGCCCGGCCGGAGAACCCCCCGCAGCCAGACCAGCACGTCGTCGAGCGCGGGCAGCCAGGCGACGTGCGCCCACGGGTGGGCCTCGAGCACGGCGTCGACGACGAGCTTGCCGGACACCCCGGGCCGGGGCGGCTCGCCCGCGGTGTACACGTCGGTGACGGCCAGGCGGTCGGCGTCGACGAACGCGTCGGCGAAGTCGCGCCAGAGCGCGGCCGTCCGGCTGACCCGGTGGGGCTGGAACACGGCGACGACCCGCCGCCACGGCCCCGCCGCGGCCGCCGCCAGCACGGCCCGCACCTCGGCGGGCAGGTGGGCGTAGTCGTCCACCACCGTGACCCCGCCCACCTCGCCCCGCACCTCGAACCGGCGGGCCACGCCGGCGAAGGTGCGCAGGGCGGCCGCGCCCTCCCCCAGCGGGACGCCGTGCACGTGCGCCACGGCGAGCGCCGCCGCGGCGTTGAGCGCGTTGTGCACGCCGGGGGCGGCCGGCACCTCGACCGCGACCCGCTCGCCGCCGTGCTCGAGCTCGAACCGCACGCCGGTGCCCGCGGGCCGCGGGTCGACGACCCGGTAGTCGGCCCCGGCGTCCCGGCCGTAGGTCACCGGCCGCGCCGCCGACGAGGCGAGGTCGCGGGCCCCCGGGTCGTCGGCGCAGAGCACCGCCGGGCCCGGCAGCGCCGCCACGAACCGGTGGAACCCGTCCCGCAACCGGTCCTCGCCGCCCCAGTTGTCGAGGTGGTCGGGCTCGACGTTGGTGACGACGGCCGAGCGGGCGCCGAGGTGGAGGAACGTCGCGTCGCTCTCGTCGGCCTCGACGACGAGCGGGCCCTCCCCGCCCCAGGCGGCGCTGCGCCCCAGCCCGACGACGCGGGCGCCGACGACCCACCCGGGGTCGCGACCGGCCCCGGCGAGGACGGTGGACAGCAGTGCCGCGGTCGTCGTCTTGCCGTGCGTGCCGGCCACGGCGATCGTCGTCCGGCCGGCGCACAGGGCGCCCAGCGCGGCGGCCCGGTGCAGCACGGGCACGCCGCGCTCGCGGGCGGCGACGACGTCGGGGTCGTCGTCGGGGGTGGCGGTCGACACCACGACGGCGTCGAGGTCCTCGGGCAGTGGCGGCCGCTCGGGCCCGGTGGTCACCGCGACCCCGAGCGCGGCCAGCTGGTCCAGGAACGGCGTGGTCGCCGCCGGCTCGTGGCCGCTCACCCGGTGGCCGCCCTCGGCCAGCAGGGTGGCGACCGCGCTCATCCCCGCCCCGCCGACGTTGGTGAGGTGGACGCGCCGGGGGCGCGACAGGTCGAGGGCGTCGGGCGATCGGGTGGCCGTCTCACGCACGGGCGTACCTCTCCACCAGCGCGGCGATCTGGTCGGCGGCGTCGGGCCGGGCGGCGGCCCGGGCGGCGCGGGCCATGGCCGCCAGGCGCCCGGGGTCGGCGAGCAGGGCGTCGACCTCGGCGACGAGCCGGGGGCCGTCGAGCTCGGCGTCCGGGACGACGACCGCGGCGCCCGCCGCCTCCATGTGGCGGGCGTTGGCGGTCTGGTGGTCGGCCGTCACGAACGGCGACGGCACGAGGACGGCCGGCAGGCCGACCGCCAGCAGCTCGAAGCTCGTGCTCGCACCCGACCGGCACACGGCCACGTCCGCCGCCGCCAGCGACGTGGGCATGTCGTCGTCGTACTCGACCGCCTCGTAGTGCAGCGGCGCGCCGGGCGGCACCGGCGGGCCCGCCCCGGTGATCTCCTCCCAGTCGCGCCGGCCGACGATGTGGCGCACGTGCAGGTCCCCCCGCCCGGCCCACAGGCGGGCGGCCTCGACCGCAGCCCGGTTGATGCGGAGCGCCCCGAGCGAGCCGCCGAAGACCAGCACGACCCGCCGGCCGGGGGCGATGCCCAGCTTGGTGCGGGCCGCCGCGGCGTCCCGGGCCCGGTCGATCGCCAGGACCTCGGGCCGGACCGGGTTGCCGGTGACGACCGCACGGGGCAGCGGCGTGCCCGGGAACGACACCGCGCACGCCTTGGCGAAGCGGCCGACGAGGCGGTTGGCGGCGCCGGGGGCGGCGTTCTGCTCGGCGACCACGATCGGCACGCGCCGCACGACGGCGGCCAGCGCGCACGGCACGCTCGCGTAGCCGCCGACCGACACGACGACCCGGGGACGGCGCCGCCCCACGAGCCGCCAGGCCCGCACGAGGGCGACGACCAGGGCGGCGACCGACTTCACGTTCTGCCAGCTGATGCGGCGCTGGATGCCCCGGCCGGGCAGCAGCGTCAGCTCGAAGCCCGCCTCGGGCACGAGCCGGGACTCGATGCCCCGCTCGCTGCCCACCAGCTCGATCGACGTGCGCCGGTGCCCCCGGTCGACGAGGGCGCGGGCGATGGCGATCGCCGGCTGCACGTGGCCGGCCGTGCCGCCCCCGGCGATCAGGGCGAAGGTGCGGCGGACGTGGCGGCCGCCCCGGCGCCTCATCGGGCGCGCTCCGGCGGGCGCGGCGGCAAGCTGCGGACGGTCGCCTGCCGGGCCACCGAGAGCAGCAGCCCGGCGCCGGCCATGGCCACGACGAGGGACGACCCGCCGGCGCTGACGAAGGGCAACGGCACGCCCGTGATGGGGAGGATGCCGATCACGGCCCCGATGTTGACGAACGCCTGGATGCACAGCCAAGCCGTCACCCCGATCGCCAGCAGGAGCCCGAAGCGGTCGGGCGCGTGCAGCGCGATGCGCACCCCGATGATGGCGAGCAGGCCGAAGAGGCCGATCACGACGGAGGCACCGATCAGGCCCAGCTCCTCGCCGACGATGGCGAAGATGAAGTCGGAGTGGGCCAGCGGGAGGTAGCCCCACTTGGCCCGGCTCGCCCCCAGCCCGGTCCCGAACAGGCCGCCGTTGGCGATGCCGACCAGCGACTGGATGTTCTGGTAGCCGCGGTCCATGGGGTCGGCCCAGGGGTCGAGGAAGGCGAGCACGCGGTCCCGCCGGTAGGGCGCGGCCAGCGCCGCGGTCACCGCCGCCCCCAGTCCGACCGTCGTCCAACCGGCGAGCGGACCGGCCGGCGTGCCGCCCACGAAGCAGAGCGAGAGGGCGATGCCCGCCATGACCAGCGTGGTCCCCAGGTTGGGCTGGAGCATGACCAGGGTGGCGCCCACGACCAGCACCACGATGACCGGCCGCAGCGTCGCCCGGGTGTTGTGCATGAACGCCGCCCGCCGGGACAGCAGGTCCGCCACCCAGACGAGCATCGCCAGCTTGGCGATCTCCGAGGGCTGGATCGTCAGCTGGCCCACGCCGATCCAGCGGGTGGCGCCGTTGAGGCTGCGGCCGACGCCCGGGAGGAGGACCGCCACCAGCAGGCCGAAGGCCACGAGCAGGAACAGCCCCGACCACCGGCGCCAGCGGTGGTAGTCGATGCGGGCCACGACGACGAGGACCACCGTGCCCGCCACCGCCCAGGCCGCCTGGCGCATGACGTAGTACCAGCTCGACCCGTGCTCGTCGAGGGCCACGACCGACGACGCAGACATGACCATGACGAGCCCGAACAGGTTGAAGACGACGATCAGGAACGCGAGCGCGACGAACAGGCCCGACCGCCCGGGCGGCGGCGGGGGCTGCGCGCTGGGGTGACGGGCCCGGGCCCCGGCCTCGCCGCCGCGGGCTGCGGTGCGCGCGCTGCCCCGGCGCGCGCCGCGACCGGCCGTGCGCGTGCTCACGTCGCCTCCCTCACCGGTGCGCCAGGGGGTCCGCACACGGCACCAGCCTCATCCACCGGCGGCGGCCACAGGTGGACCGTCCCGGGGAGGGCGTCAGTCGAGCACGCCGGCCGAGATCGAGTCGGCATAGAACAGTCCCAGCGCGACGGCCATCGACATGATGGCGAGGATCCAGAACCGGATGATCACGGTCGTCTCGGGCCAGCCGCCGAGCTCGAAGTGGTGGTGGGCGGGCGCCATGCGGAACACCCGGCGGCCGAAGAGCCGGAAGCTGCCGACCTGCACGATCACCGAGAGCGTCTCGAAGACGAACAGCGCCCCGATGATCGGCAGCAGCAGGTGGACGTTGAGGGTCAGGGCGAGGGTGGCCAGGCCCGAGCCGATGGCCAGCGAACCGGTGTCGCCCATGAAGATCTGCGCCGGCGGGGCGTTCCACCACAGGAACCCGGTGATGCCGCCGACCATCGCGGCCGAGATCACCGCCAGGTCGAGGGCGTGGTGCACCTGGTACACGCTCTCGTGCCGGAACGCCCAGAAGGCGATGATCGTCATGGTGATGAACGCGTAGATCGACGCCCCGGCCGCCAGCCCGTCGAGGCCGTCGGTCAGGTTGACCGCGTTCGTCGTGCCCGCGATGAGCAGCACCGCGAAGACGATCCAGCCGACCTCGGTGAGCTGCCACCCGGGCTCGTTCCACCGCGTGAAGCTCAGGGTGGTCTCGACGTCGGTCCACGCCACGCAGGCCGCGGCGAAGCCGACGGCGACGACGAGCAGGCCGGCCATCTTCGCCCGCTTGGACAGGCCGAGGTTGCGCTCGTTCACGACCTTGATCCAGTCGTCGAAGGCCCCCACGACCGCGGCACCGGCGATGGCCAGCATGACCAGCACGCCGGTGCGGGTGAACACGAGCCCGCCGTGGACGTGCCCGGCCGCGTAGCCGGTCACCGCGGAGACGACGATGGCGACGCCGCCCATGGTCGGCGTCCCGGCCTTGGTGACGTGGCCGTCGGGCACGTCCTCGTGGATCGGTTGGCCGACGCGGTGGGCCCTGAGCCAGTCGATGAGGTAGCGGGTGCCGAGCAGCGAGCAGGCCAGGCTGATGGCGCCGGCGATGAGCAGCGGGACCACTAGTGCTTGCCTTCTCCGGGACGGGCGGGGCCGGCCGGGGCGGCCGTCCCCGCGCAGCGGTCGATGGATGCGCGCACGACGGCGCGGTCGTCGAAGGGGATGACGCGGTCGCCGACGACCTGCGTCGTCTCGTGGCCCTTGCCGGCCACGATCACCACGTCGCCGGGCCGGGCACCGCAGACCGCCACCTCGATGGCCCGGCGCCGGTCGGGCTCGACCTCGACGGGGGCACCACCGGTGGCGCCGGCGCGGATGGCCTCGATGATGGCGAGCGGGTCCTCCGACCGGGGGTTGTCGGAGGTCAGCACGACCCGGTCGGCCAGCCGGGTGGCGACCTCACCCATGACGGGACGCTTGGCGGTGTCGCGGTCGCCGCCGCAGCCGAACACGACGGTCAGCCGGCCGCCCTCGGCGACGAGCTCGCGCCCGGCGAGCAGCGCCTGCTCGAGGGCGTCGGGCTTGTGCGAGTAGTCGACGAGCGCGGTGAAGGGCTGGCCGGCGTCGACGAGCTCGAACCGTCCCGGCACCGGGGCGACCTCGGCCAGCCCGGCGGCGACGGCGTCCGCCGGCACGCCCAGCGCGGCGGCGGTCGTGGCGGCGCCGACGGCGTTGCGGGCGTTGAACCGGCCGGCCAGCGGCGTGCGCAGGCGCAGCCCCCGCCACATGAACGACGCCCCCGACGGCGTGAGCCGCAGGTCGGCGGCGTCGTCGAGCGAGTAGGGGTGGACCTCGAGGTCGCCGGCGGCGCGCACCTCCTCGACCAGCCGCCGGCCCCAGGCGTCGTCGACGCAGACGACGGCCCGCCGGGTGAAGGCGGGCGTGAACAGCCGGGCCTTGGCCCGGTAGTAGGCCTCCATCGTGCCGTGGAAGTCCAGGTGGTCCTGGGACAGGTTGGTGAACACCGCGACCGCGAAGGCGGTGGCGTCGACCCGGTGCAGCTCGAGCCCGTGGGACGACACCTCCATGGCCACCGCCGCGTCCCCCCGCCGGCGGTGCTCGGCCAGCCGGGCCTGGAGCTCGGGCGCCTCGGGCGTGGTGCGGGCGCCGGAGAGCGTCCCGAGGACCCCGCAGGGGCGCCCGGCGGCGGTGAGGATCGCGGCGAGCAGGTGGGTCAGCGTGGTCTTGCCGGCCGTCCCGGTGACGCCGACGACCGTGAGGTCCCGGGACGGGTGTCCCCAGAACGCGGCTGCCACCGGCCCGAGTGCGACGCGCACGTCGCCGACGACGAGCTGGGGCACCGGCAGCGGCAGCTCGTGGTCGACCAGCAGCGCCACCGCGCCGGACGCCACGGCGTCGCCGGCCAGGTCGTGGCCGTCGACCCGGGCGCCGCGCACGCAGCAGAACAGCGCCCCCGGGCGCACGGCCCGGGTGTCGTGCTCGAGGGCGGTCAGCTCGGGGTCGCCCGGCGCGCCGGCCGTGCGGGTCGCGACGCCCTCGACCGACGCGGCGAGCTCGCGGAAGCGCACCTCGCTACGCCCCGGACGGGGCGGGGTCGGCCGGCCGCGCCGTGGTCGGGGGCGCCGTGGTCGGCGGCGCCGTCGTCGGCGGCGGCGCGGTGGTGGGTGCGGTCGCGGGCGTGCCCCGCACGCGGCCGTCCCGGGTGGAGATGGCGAGCGGCGCGTGCTCCTCGGGGCGGGTCGGCGCCACCTGCGTGGCCCGGGCGGCGACCCGGCCGATCTCGGCGAAGGCGGGCGCCGCCACCGTCGAGGCGTAGGGCGACGAGGTGGTCGGCTCGTCGATGACCACGATGATCGACAGCTTGGGGTCCTCCGCGGGGAGGAACCCGGCGAAGGTCGAGATGTAGTGGAAGCGCCCCTCGGCGTCGCGGTACCCGCCGCCGGGCTGTGGCTTGCGGGCGGTGCCGGTCTTGCCGGCCGCGTCGTAGCCCTCGATGGCCGCCGCCTGGCCGGTGCCTCGCTCGATCACCTCGACGAGCATCGCGCGCAGCTGGGCGGCGGTGGTGGGCGAGACCACCCGGCGCTGCTCGCTCGGGCCGACGGGATGGGCCTCGCCCTCGGCGTCGCGCACCTCGGACACCAGCCTGGGCGCGACGTAGACGCCGTCGTTGGCGATGACGTTGTAGGCGAAGAGCATCTGCATGGCGGTGACCGAGATCCCGTGGCCGAGCGGGATCGACCCGATGGAGGTGCCCGACCAGTCGTCGGGGTGGAGCATGGCGCCGTTCTCCTCGTACGGGAGCCCCAGCCCGGTGTCCTGGCCGAACCCGAACCGCCGAAGGTAGTCGTAGAGGCGCTCCTTCCCCAGCTCCTGGGCGATCAGGATGGTGCCGACGTTCGACGACCGGGCGAGCACGTCGGTGATCGTGTGCCGGCCGGGGTTGCTGTCGTTGTAGGTGTGGTCGGCCACCCGCAGCGACGGCGGCACCGTGATGACGTCGTCGGGTTCGACGAGGCCCTCCTCCAGGGCCGCCGCCATGGTGATGACCTTGTTGACCGACCCCGGCTCGTAGTTGGCGGTGACGGCGAGGTTGTTGGCGGTGTTGGCCACCTCCCCGGTCTCCGGGTCGGCCTCGACGTTGGCGAGGGCGAGGATCTCGCCGGTCTCGGGGTTCGACACGATGGCGATGCCGGCCTGCGCCCCGGTGGTGCGCACCTGCTCGGACAGGATGCTCTCGACCTCGTACTGGAGGTTGCGGTCGATCGTCAGCACGAGGTCGTCGCCCGGCCGGGCCGGGTCGACGTGGTGCCGGCCGGCGGGGATGGTGCGGCCCTGGGCGTCGCGCTCGACGATCAGCTCGCCCGACTCGCCGGTGAGCTGCTCGTCGTAGGCGAGCTCGAGCCCGCTGGCGCCGGTGCTGTCGACGGCCACCTGGCCGAGGAGGGCGCGGGCGAGGTCGCCGGCCGGGTTGAAGCGGGCCTGCTCCTCGAAGATGATCACGCCGTCGATGTCGAGGGCCCGGACCCGCTCGGCCACCTCGTCGTCGACCTGCCGCGCCAGGTAGACGAAGCGGACGTCCTCCCGCAGCTTGGCCAGCACCTCCGACCGTCGCAGCCCGAGGGCACGGGCCAGCTGCCCGGCGACCGCGGGGTCGTCGGGGACGATGCTGGGGTCGACGGCGATGCTGCTCTGGGGGATGGAGATCGCGAGTTCGTGGCCGTGGCGGTCGTAGATGCCGCCACGGCCGCCGGCCACCTCGATGGGCCGGATGCGCTGCGCGTCGCCGTAGGCGACGTAGCGGTCGGCGCTAACCAGCTGGACGTAGCCGAGGCGGACGACGCTGGCGCCGAGCAGCAGTCCGATGACCACGAGCAGGGCGAGCGAGCGGGTCCGGGGGTCGCCGGGACGGCGGAGCCGGGGCAGGCGGTGCCGGCCGCGCCGGTCGCTCGTGCGCGCCCGGGCGGGCGCCGTCACCCGGGCCGAGGTCCGGCTCGACGTCCGTCCCGCGGCCCGCACCGCGCGGGTGCCCGCCGCCACGCGCGCGGTGCGGGCGCCGCGGGCGACCGCCCGGCGGGCCCGGGTCGAGGTGCCGGCGGCCCGCGCCGTCGGGCGCGCCGCCCGGCCGACCCGGGTGGCGCTCGGCCGGCGCCGGACCGTGGCGGTGCGCGTGCGGGTCGCCGGGCCCGTGCGGCGGGCACGGGAGCCGCGTGCCGACGTGGTGCGGGTGCGGCTCCCCCGCGTCACGGCGAGGCCTCGATGTAGGGCTTCACCCGCGCCGCGCTGGTGCCGGGCGACAGCTCCTCCTCGGCCTCGTCGTCATCGTCGTCGGTCGTCGGCGCGGGCTCGTCGGAGATGATCCAGACCACCTCCTCGGCCGGCACCATCCCCAGCCGCTCCATGGCCTCGGTGCGGATGCGCTCGGGCGAGGACAGCTCGGCCACCTCGAGGCTCAGCTCCTCGTAGCGGGCCTGCTGCTCGGCGACCTCCGCCTCGAGCTCGTCTACCGCGGCCTGGCGCTCGATGAGCAGCGCGTGGCAGACCGCCACGGCGAACAGCCCGACGAACGCCAGCACCGTCAGCACCACGCCGGCGCGGGGGGTGAGGCGCAGGCCGGCCCCGCCCGGTATCAGGCGCAGGTGCCGGGCCCGCCGGCCGTCGTCGCGGCGCGGCTGGGTCTGGGGGAGACGCAGGACTCGTGCTGTGGCCATCACGCCACCTCCTGGAGCTCGAGCTTCTCGACGGCGCGCAGGCGGGCGGCCTCGGCGCGCGGGTTGGCGGCGACCTCGGCCGGCGAGGGACGCCAGGCGCTGCGGCGGAGCAGCGTGACGGAGGGCCGGACGTCCGGCGGCGGCGGCAGGTGCGACGGTCCCTTCCACCCGCCGGTGGCAGCGTGGCGGAACCGCTGCTTGACGATGCGGTCCTCGCCGGAGTGGTAGGCGATCGCCACGCACCGGCCGCGGGGCACGAGGGCATCGATGGCGTCGTCCAGGGCGCCGGGGAGGACGGCCAGCTCGTCGTTCACGGCGATGCGGATCGCCTGGAAGGTCCGCCGCGCGGGGTGCCCGCCCCGGCGGCGGGCGGGCGCGGGGACGGCGTCGCGCACGACGTCGGCGAGCTGTGCGGTCGTGGTGATCGGCCGGTGGGCGACGATGGCCCGGGCGATGCGGGCGGCGAACCGCTCGTCGCTGTAGGTGCGGATGAGGCGGGCGAGCTCGGCCTCGTCGGTCTCGTTGACGATGGTGGCCGCGGTGACCGGCTGCGAGGGGTCCATGCGCATGTCGAGCGGCCCCGCCGACCGGTAGCTGAAGCCCCGCTCGGGGCGGTCGAGCTGCGGCGAGCTGACGCCCAGGTCGAAGAGCGCGCCGCTGGCGCCCGGCCGGCCGAGGCCGGGGAGGACCTCGGCCAGGACCTGGCGCAGGCGGTCGAAGCGGGTGCGGCGGACGACGACGCGCTCGCCGAACCGGGCGAGCCGCTCGGCGGCGGCCGCGACCGCGTCGGGGTCCTGGTCGAGGCCGACGACCGAGAGGTGCGGGTGGGCGTCGAGGAGCGCCTCGGCATGGCCCCCGCCGCCCAGGGTGGCGTCGACGACGACGCCCGGGGGCACCGGGGCGAACAGCTCGACGACGAGGTCGACCATGACGGGGCGGTGGTCGAAGCGGCTCACAGCTTCAGGTCCCTCGCCGCCTGGCGGAGGGCCGCGTCGGGCCCCTCCTCGATCGCGTCCATGCGCCGCTCCCAGCGGTGGCGCGCCCAGATCCCGAGGCGCTGGCGCGCGCCGACCACCAGCACCGGCCCCGCGAGGTCGGCGAACTCCCGCAGGGTCTTGTGCACGACGACGCGGCCCTGGGCGTCGGGCTGGACCGGGAAGGTGGCGGCGACGAAGGCCTCGAAGGCCTCGGCCGACACCAGCCCGAGGCCGACGCCCTCCTCCCACTTGGCGAAGACGCCCTCGATCTGGTCGTCCGGCCACAGCCCGAGGCAGCCGTCGAGCGGCCCCATGTAGGCCCCCGCCGCCAGCCGGGGCCGGAAGGCGGCCGGGAGCACCAGCCGGTTCTTGTCGTCGACCGAGTGCTCGTAGGTGCCGGTGAAGAAGCGGGGACCGGAGACGCGCGCCGTGGTCGCGACCGCGCTCTGTGCGGTCGCGGTGGCGTCCCCGACGGGGCCCTCAGATGCTCCACCGCGCTCCACTTCGTGGGACGGTACCCCACTCCCTGTCACCTCACAAGGCATCTCGCCACGCCGCGCCCCCTCGCGGCCGCGCCGGGTCACCTCGCCCACCAGGGCGCGCACGGCCGGCGGACGGGGCGGCCCGACGCCGGCGGTCAGGCCGGGAGGTGCCGCAGGAAGGCGTCGACGACCTCGGCCGGCGGCCGCCCCACGCCGACCGTCGCGCCGGCGATCGCCCGCCGTCCCTCGGGCCCTAGCCCGAGCAGCTCGACCAGCGGCTCGGGGTCCCAGCGGCTGTAGGCCGCGCACTGGAAGCGGGCGGCCGCCCGGGTGCGGCGCTGGCTGATCCCCACGATCTTCCGGCCGTCCGGCGTCGTCACCTCACCGGCCCCCACGGTGGCGAAGCAGACCAGGCGCCCCAGCGGCCCGCAGGCCATCGCTCCCTCGTGGACCACCGCGGGCGCGACGCCGAGGTCGGCCAGGGCCCGCTGCCACGCCCGCCCCACCCAGTGGGCGGCCCGGCCGACGTCGTCGTCCCACAGCGGGTCGCCGGCCGGGAGGACGACGTCGACCCACGCCGTCGTGGCGGGGTCGACGAACACGGCGCCCCCGCCCGAGCGGCGGCGCACGACCGCCACACCCGCCCGGGCCGCCGCGCCGGCGTCGACGAGGTCGTCGCGCTGGGTGGAGCCCAGCACCAGCGCCGGCGCCGTCGCCTCGAGCACCCACACCGCCCGGTGCGGAGCCTCGGGGACCGGCTCGGCGTGGAGCTCGCCCGCCGTCCCCCGCAACCGGCGCAGTGCCCAGCCGCCGGGCAGCGCGGTCACGGCCGGGCGCGCCCCGCCGCCCCGGCGCTCAGGCGGCGAGCTGCAGGTAGGGCGTCCACGTCTCGGGGACCGAGCCGACGGCGAGGGTGAGCCAGCTGGCGCCGGTCGGCTCGGCCGGCGGGCGCAGCAGCCGCATCGAGGTCTCCTCGAGCAGCCGGTCCCGCTTGCGCACGTTGCACGGGCGGCAGGCGGCGACGACGTTGTCCCACGTGTGACGGCCGCCGCGGCTGCGGGGCACGACGTGGTCGATGCTCTCGGCCGGGGCGCCGCAGTACTGGCAGCGGTGGCCGTCCCGGGCGAAGACGGCCCGACGGTTGAGCGGCGTCCGCCAACGGTAGGGGACGCGCACGTAGCGACGCAGCCGGACGACCGAGGGGACCGCCACGACCAGGTGGGCCGAGCGCATGACCGCGTCGCTGGCGTGCAGCATCTCGGCGGTCTCGCAGAGCACGAGCACGACCGCCCTGCGGTCGCTCACGA
>DATGPY010000229.1:0-3504 GCA_035304465.1 Acidimicrobiales bacterium
ATCAGCGAGCTCGACCCGCGGGACTCGGTCGAGCGCGAGCTCATGCTGGTCACGGTCCGGGCCGACGTGACGGCCCGCAGCCAGGTGATCGAGCTGGTCAACCTGTTCGAGGGCCGGGTCGTCGACGTCGGCCACGACGAGCTGACCGT
Organism: Acidimicrobiales bacterium; assembly: GCA_035304465.1. Lineage (GTDB taxonomy): Bacteria > Actinomycetota > Acidimicrobiia > Acidimicrobiales > VFJN01 > ZC4RG19. The sequence goes on from DATGPY010000229.1 coordinate 150, forward strand.
CAGCATCGACGGCGAGCCCGACCGGCTGGACGACGTCGAGGCGCTGCTGCGACCGTTCGGGATCGTCGAGCTGCAGCGCACCGGGCGCGTGGCGCTGCCGAAGCTCGAGCACGACGCTCCCACCCTCCGCCCCGTGCGGCGCACCGCCTGACCGGCGGGCCGCACCGACACGCCAGACCCAGGAAGGACCCATCCACGATGGCCAACGTGTACTACGAGAAGGACGCCGACCGGTCGCTCATCGCCGACCGCAAGGTGGCGGTGATCGGCTACGGCTCGCAGGGCCACGCGCACGCCCTCAACCTGAAGGAGTCGGGCATCGACGTGCGCGTCGGCCTGCGGGACGGGTCGTCCTCGGTGGCCAAGGCCCAGGCGGCCGGGCTGACCGTCCGGTCGGTGGACGAGGCCGCGGACGAGGCCGACCTCGTGATGCTCCTCGCGCCCGACACCGAGCACAAGGCCATCTTCGACGCGCACATCGCGCCGCACCTGCGCGAGGGCGACGCCCTCTTCGTCGGCCACGGCTTCAGCGTGCGCTTCGGCCAGGTGGTCGCCCCCGCCGGCGTCGACGTGGCCCTCGTCGCCCCCAAGGGGCCGGGCCACCTCGTGCGCCGCACCTACACCGAGGGCGGCGGGGTGCCCTGCCTGATCGCGGTCGCCCAGGACGCCACCGGCAACGCCCACGGCCTGGCGCTCGCCTACGCCGACGCCATCGGCGGCACCCGGGCCGGCGTGCTGGACACGACCTTCGAGGAGGAGACCGAGACCGACCTGTTCGGCGAGCAGGTCGTGCTGTGCGGCGGGCTGACCGCGCTCGTGCAGGCCGGCTTCGAGACGCTGGTCGAGGCCGGCTACCAGCCGGAGTCGGCGTACTTCGAGTGCCTGCACGAGCTGAAGCTGATCGTCGACCTCATGTACGAGCAGGGCATCGCCGGCATGCGGTACTCGATCAGCGACACCGCCGAGTACGGCGACCTCACGCGCGGGCCGCGGATCATCAACGACGCGGTGCGGACCGAGATGAAGGCCATCCTCGAGGAGATCCGCAGCGGCAAGTTCGCCGAGGAGTGGATCGCCGAGTCGACCTCGGGCCGGGCCAACTTCAACCGGCTCCGCGAGGAGGGCGCCCGCCACCCGATCGAGGCGGTCGGCGCCGAGCTGCGGGCGATGATGCCCTGGATCACCGCCGGCAAGCAGCGGGTCCAGGACGTCTCCGGCGGCTGAGCGCCCGGCCCCCCGTCGATCGCCGACGTCTCGGCGCGCCCGGCGCCCGACCGCACAGGCGGGCACGTCCGGCGCGGGCCGTGGCGCCGTCGGGCCGCCCTCGTGCGGTGCGTGGAGCGGTGGACGCGCACGGTGCGTTCGGGCGGCCTGCGTTCACACGGGTCCGCCGGAGCGGGTAGGAATGTTCGCCATGACCAGCTGGGGGAGGGAGTTCGACGCCGACGCGCGCCGCCCGGCGGACGAGGACCGTCGTGACGGCCGCCGCCCGCCGCGGGACGACGACACGATCGTGCTCAAGCCCGACCTGGTCCTGCCGACGTCGGAGGCCCCGACGGCGCTGGAGCTGCTGCCGGGCGACGACCGCGGCGTCGACCCGCTGCCCAGCACGGGCTCGCTCGTCTGGGCGCCCGACCCGACCGAGCCGCTGCCGGTGCCGTCAGCCGACCGGCCGGGCGCCCCCGGCGACCCCGGGTCCCCGGACCCCACGATCGTCGCGCCGCCCGCCCCGAGCTGGCCCGACCCGACCGGCGAGCCGCTCGGCCCCGGCGGCCGCCCGCCGACGCCGCCGACCCCGCCCGGGCGCCAGGGCCACCGCCCGCCGGGCCCGGGCGCGCCGCCCCGGCCACCCGCCGGCGGCGGCCGCGCCAACCCCGTGGTGCTCGGCGTCGTGGCGGTGGCGGTCGTCCTCGTCCTGGTGGCCGTGCTGGTGACCGGCCGCGACGGCGGCGACGACGAGTCGCCCGCCGCCGGCCCGGCCGCCGCCCTGGGCGACGGTGCCGCCGGCCCGATCGTCGGCCCCACCGGGGTGGTCGGCTGGTGGTCGGGGTCGGAGTGGGTGCCGCGCGGGGAGGGCGACCCGCCGGGCGCCGGGCTCGACTACACCGTCGTCGGTGTCGACGACGCCACCGGCACCGCCCGGGGCGAGGCGGTCGCCGAGGACTGCCCGGCGCAGCAGGCGGCACACGACGTCGCCGTCGACCTCGGGGGCGGCGACGGGCCGCCGCCGATCGCGGTCGCCGGCGTGGCCGACCCCCGCCCCCGCCCGGTCGACGTGTGGAACCCCGAGGCTCCCGTCTACCAGGACGCCGCCGCCGAGGTGGCCACCCGCCTCGGGGCCTCGACGCCGGTCACCGTCACCCAGCTGCTGCGCACCGACCTGGACGGCGACGGCACCCTCGAGGTCCTGGTCGCCGCCGAGCACGTCACCGACCCCGAGGGCCTGTCCCCGGAGGTGGGCGACTGGTCGGTCGTGTTCCTTCGCCGGGTCGTCGGCGACGGCGTCGCCACCGACGTGCTGGCCTCCTCGGTGGTCCACGGCAGCGGCGACCGCCTCGAGCGCATCCAGATCGCCGCGCTGGCCGACCTGAACGGCGATGGCACGATGGAGGTGGCGCTCGCGGGCCGCTCCGCGTCCGGCGAGTGGACCTCGATCCAGGCCGTGGGCGAGGACGGAACGCCGCGCGAGGTGCTGCGGGCCGGCTGCGAGCGCTGATCCCGGGCCCGGCGCGGCGGCGTGGCCGGTGGCGGGCCGCGCCGCGGCTCAGGCGTGGCGGAACGCCTCGACCACCGCCGCCCGCCAGGCCTTGAGGTTGGGGTTGTGGTGCTCCTCCGGCGAGCGGCCGAGGCGCACGACAACCAGGTCGAGCGGCGGGCAGAGCATGAGCGACTGGCCCTCGTAGCCGCTGGCCCAGAACGTCCCCAGCTCGTCGCCGACGCTCCACCAGTGGGCCCCGTACCAGCGGTCCTCGTCGGGGTCGTAGCTGCGGATGCGGCGGGCGTGGTCGACCCAGCCCTCGGGCAGGAGGCGCCGCCCCTCCCACACGCCGTCACGCAGGTAGAGCAGGCCGAACCGCAGGTAGTCGCGGGCGGTGGCGTAGACGTACGACGAGGCGGCGAACGTGCCGGCGTCGTCGAGACGGGGGTCGGCCGAGCGCATGCCCAGCGGCCCGAACAGCCGGTCGTGGAGGAAGCGCCGGTAGGGCTCGCCGGGCCCGACGACCCGGGCCACGATGCCCGAGACGATGTTCGACGTGCCCGACGAGTAGTTGAAGACCGTGTCGGGCGGGTGGGCGAGCGGCCGGGCGGCGGCGTAGGCGGCCATGTCGGCCCGGCCCTCGCCGAAGAGCATCTC
>DATGPY010000230.1:0-11375 GCA_035304465.1 Acidimicrobiales bacterium
ATCCGCGTGCTCCACGAGTCGATGACCTCGCGGCCCTCGCCACGGCGGAAGAACGTGGTCATCGGGCCCTCTTGCTGGTAGGCGTCGGCCCCGTCGACCACCTCGACGGTGCCGTCCCGCAGGGTCACCTCGAAGGTCGGCATGGCGTCACCGTACGGCGGGCGGGGTGTGGGGGACGAGAGGGCCAACCCTGTGGATTGCGCGACTTTTCCACAGGTCGCGGGCATCCCCCGGTGGGCTCGGGGCGCCTGCCAACCTGGTGCGCCATGGAGCCTCTGACCTTCACGTGCCCGCGCTGCGGCGAGTCGGTCGCCGCCCGGTTCTACGGCCCGTGCGACGGGTGCCGGGAGGCCCTGCGGGCCCAGGTGGCGGGCGAGGCCCGGGACGTCGAGGTCGCTGCGTACGAGCCGAAGATGAACGTCACGCCCAACGCCGTGGCGCTGAAGGAGTAGGGGAGCGGCTCTCGGCCCGTGTCGAACGCGTGACGATCGTCACGCGTTTGCGCGCCTCCGGCCGGCGTAGGAAACTGCCGCCCGCACCGGTTCGCCGCCGTTCCGTGTCGCTGGGGGCACCGTCGGTCGCCCGATCCCGACGCCGCGGCGCGCCCGCGCGGCCACGCCGGGGCAGCGACGGGGACACGGGGCCTCGGGGCGCCGCTCCGAAGCCGGAGGAGAGACGGAGCCGAGGGTGTTTCGACGCATCCCGATCAGGGCCAAGATCGCGGCGGCGCTGGCGGTGCCGCTGCTCGGGCTCGTGACCGCGGCGACGGTCGGCGCCTCGGCCACCACGGCCTCCGCCCGACACGCGGCGGGCCAGGCCGAGCTCGCGCTGGCGTCCCTCGGCCACGCCGGGCTGGTGACCGCCCTGCAGGACGAGCGCGACCTCGCGCTCGTCGACATGCTCGGCCTGCGGGGCCGGATCGCCCTCGACGTCGACGACCACGCCACCGCCCGGCGGCGCACCTCGGTGGCGGCGTCCGAGCTGCGGCGGGCGCTCGACGGCCAGGACGGCGAGGTCCGCGACCACTACACGGCGGCGCTCGAGCGCCTCGCCGAGCTCGACGGCCTGCGGGCCCGGGTCGACGGCGGCGAGCCGGCCGCCGCGGCCGAGGTGTTCGCCGGCTACAGCTCGATCGTCGCCGACCTGTTCGCCGCCCACGACCGGTTCGCGCTGGGCATCGACGACCCGGTGCTCCGCCACGGCGACGACCTCGTCCACGGCTCGGCCCTGGCTGCCGACCTCGCCGCCCAGCTCGTCGCCGAGCTGCTGGAGGTGGGGACCGGGCCGGGCGGCGTCGACCGGGCCGACGAGGTGGCGCGGGTGGCCGGCCTGCGCGACGCCCTCGAGCGCGCCCACGCCGCGCTCGACGTCCGCGGGACCGGCGAGCACGAGCCGGCGGTCGAGGAGCTCCTCGGCAACCCGCGGGTCGCCGGCCTGCCCGAGCTCGCCGGTGCGGCCGTCGAGACGGGCGGCCCGGTCGACCCGGCCGCGGTCCTCGCCGTGGCGCCGCTGGGCCCCCAGGGCGGGCACGCGCGGTTCCAGGACGCCGTGGTCGAACGGGTCGAGGCCCGGGCCGACGAGCTGCGGGCGGACGCCGCCGCGCGGCGGCGCCTGTTCATCGGCGGCGCCCTGGCGCTCGTCGCCGTGACCGTCGGCGTGGCGTGGCTGGTCAGCCGCTCGATCACCCGTCCCCTCCGGGAGCTCGGCATCCGCGCCCGGCAGATCGCCTCGTACCGCCTCCCGTGCGCCGTGCAGGACGTGCTCGACACGCCCCGTGGCGAGGACGTCGTGATGGCCGAGCCCGACGCCATCGAGGTCGCGGCGCGCGACGAGGTCCGGGACGTCGCCGACGCGTTCAACGACGTGCAGGTGGCCGCCATCGCGCTCGCCGCCGAGCAGGCCGCGCTGCGGCGCAACGTCGCCGAATCGCACCTCGACCTCGGGCGGCGCATGCAGAACCTGCTCGGGCGGCTGCTCGACGCGCTGCGCGAGCTCCACGCCGGCGAGGACGACCCCGACCGCCGGCGCCGGCTGTTCCGGGTGACCCACCTGGCGACTCGGCTGCGGCGCAACGCCGAGTCGCTGCTCGTGCTGTCCGGCGCCGAGCCGGCGGTGGGGTGGCACCCACCGGTCCCGGTGGACGACGTCGTGCGGGGCGCCCTGGGCGAGGTCGAGCAGTTCGACCGGGTGGTCGTCCGCCCGCTCGAGCCGGTGGCGCTGGTCGGCGGCGCCGCCGGCGACGTGACCCACCTGCTCGCCGAGCTGATCGAGAACGGCCTGCGCCACTCGCCGCCCCGCGAGCTGGTCGAGGTCAGCGGCCGGCGGCACGGCGACGGTTACGAGGTCCTGGTCGCCGACCACGGCCTGGGCATGACGGCCGAGGAGCTCGAGCGCGCCAACCGGCGCCTCGCCGGCGCCGAGCCCTTCGCGGTCACGCCGGCCAAGCACCTGGGCCACCACGTCGTCGCGGTCCTGGCCGCCCGCCACGGCATCACCGTGCGGCTCGGGGGCGACGTCGTGGCCGGCATCACCGCCCACGTGACCCTGCCCCGCTCGATCCTCACCGAGGCGCCGGAGGCGGCGGCGCCGGCGGGGGCCGTGCCGCGACCGGTCGCCGCACCCGCCCCCCGTGGGAGGCCGGCCGTGCCGGCACGGGGCCGGGCCGGGGCGGTGCCGCCGACCACCGCCCCGGCGCCCGCCGACCGCCCCGCGCCGGGCGGGGCGCCCGAGCGGACCCCGAGCGGCCTCGTCCGCCGGGTGCCGGGGGCGGCGCGCCGGGGCCCGGCGGCACCGACCGTCGCAGCGGCTGCACTGCGGGAGGCGGATGGGTCATCATCGGGCGGGGTCGGTGCCGAGGGGCTCCGGAGGTTCCTCACCGACCTCTCCGCCGGGGTTGAGCGCAGCCTCGCGGCCAAGGGGTCGGTCACGGACGGCGACGAGGGATGACGGACGGGGGAGCGAGGATGGCCACCGAGGACGCCCGCAACTTCAACTGGTTGCTGAACTCCTTCGTCGAGGAGACGGCCGGCGTCCACGACGCGGTCGCGGTGTCGTCCGACGGCGTGCTCATGGCCCGTTCGAGCACGCTCGACCACGCGGCCGGCGAGCAGCTCTGCGCCATCATCGCCGGGTGCACCAGCCTGGCCCGGGCCGCCGACCAGGCCGTCGACGGCGCCGGCTTCGAGCGGGTGATCATCGCCATGCGCGAGGGGTTCCTGTTCGTGAGCGCCATCGCCGACGGCAGCTGCCTCGGGGTGGTGGCCAGCCGCGACTGCGACGTCGGCTCGGTCGGCTACCAGACGACCGAGCTCGTCAACCGGGTGGGCAGCCTGCTGACGCCCGCCCTCCGGGCCGAGCTGCAGCAGCTGGCGTCGTCGGGCTGACGGCCCACGGCGCCCCGCCCCCGGTCCCGGCGCCTCCCGTGCGGTGACGTGGTGGCGGGCCCCGCCGGAGGGGGCCCCGGTCGCCGGCGCCCGGGCGCGGTGCGCGCGCATCGTGGCGGGGTTAGCGTGGGGACCGTGGACGGCACCGAGTCGACGGCTGTCGCCACCCGGTACTGGCACGAGCTGCCCGACGGACGGGTGCAGTGCGACGTCTGCCCCCGGGCCTGCAAGCTCCGCCCGGGCCAACGCGGCGTCTGCTTCGTGCGCGGCCGCCCGGAGCGGGCCGAGGGCGGCGACGAGCCGGGCGTCGTGCTGCTGACCTACGGGCGGTCGTCCGGCTTCTGCGTCGACCCGATCGAGAAGAAGCCCCTCAACCACTTCCTGCCGGGAACGTCCGTGCTGTCGTTCGGCACCGCCGGGTGCAACCTGGCCTGCCGCTTCTGCCAGAACTGGGACATCTCGAAGTCCAAGGAGACCGACACGCTGGCGGACGCCGCCACGCCCGAGGCGATCGCCGCCGCCGCCCGCCGGGCCGGCTGCCGCAGCGTCGCCTTCACCTACAACGACCCGACGATCTTCTTCGAGTACGCGCAGGACGTCGCCGACGCCTGCCACGAGGTGGGCCTCGCCGCCGTGGCGGTGACCGCCGGCTACATGTGCCCGGAGCCCCGCCGGGAGTTCTACGGGCACCTCGACGCGCTGAACGTCGACCTCAAGGGCTTCACCGACGACTTCTACCGGCACGTGTGCGGCGGGCGGCTGGAGCCGGTCCTCGAGACCCTCGAGTACCTGCGCCACGAGACCGACCTGTGGTTCGAGATCACGACCCTTCTGATCCCGGGGCGCAACGACGGCGACGCCGAGCTCGACGAGCTCACCGGGTGGATCGCCGAGCACCTCGGGCCCGACGTCCCGCTGCACTTCACCGCCTTCCACCCCGACTTCAAGATGACCGACGTCCCCCGCACGCCGCCCGAGACGCTCGCCCGGGCCCGCGCTCGAGGGCTGCGCAACGGGCTGCGCCACGTCTACACCGGCAACGTGCACGACCGCGAGGGCTCGAGCACCTGGTGCCCGGGATGCGGTGCCCTGCTGATCGAGCGCGACTGGTACGAGCTCGGCCGCTGGCACCTCACCGACGAGGGGCGGTGCGCGACCTGCGGGTACCGGTTCCCCGGGCGCTTCGATGGCCCGCCCGGCACCTGGGGGCGGCGGCGCGTCCCCGTCCGGATCGCCGTCGCCCCGGCCTGACGGGGGTCGGCGCGCCGTGACCCCGGCCCCTGCCGCCCGTCCCGGTGCCGGTGCGACCCGGCCGCCCGCGGTCGCCGGCCTGTTCTACCCCGACGACCCCGACGAGCTGCGCGCCGCCCTCGACCGGGCGCTCGACGCCGCGCCGGCGGTCGAGCCCGACGGCCCGCCCCGGGCGGTCATCGCACCCCACGCCGGCTACCGGTACTCGGGCGCGACGGCTGGCGCCGCCTACCGGGCCGTGGCCGAGCACGCCGGCCGGGTCGAGCGGGTCGTCGTCGCCGGGCCGGCCCACCGGGTGCCGGTCGGCGGGGTCGGCGTCGGGGCCACGACCGCGGCGCGGTGGGAGACGCCGCTCGGGGCGGTGGACGTCGACGTCGACGCGGTGGACGACCTCGTGGCCTGCGGGCTGGCGGTCCCCGCCGACGAGGCCCACGCCCCGGAGCACAGCGTCGAGGTGCACCTGCCCTTCCTCCAGCGGGTGCTCGCCGGCCGCCCGGTCGTCCCGCTCGTCGTCGGCCGCGCCCCGCACGCCCGGGTGGCGGCCGCGCTCGACCGCCTGTGGGACGACCGCACGCTCGTCGTCGTCTCCTCCGACCTCAGCCACTACCTCGACGAGGCGACGGCCCGGGCCCGCGACGAGCGCACCCGGCGGGCCATCCTCGAGGGGCGCCACGGCGACATCGGCCCCTACGACGCCTGCGGCTGCATCGCCATCGGCGGCCTCCTCGTGGCCGCCCGCCCCCGCAGGCTCGTCGCCCGCACCCTGGCGATGGCCACCTCGGCGGCGGCCTCCGGTGACACCACCCGGGTCGTCGGCTACGGCAGCTTCGCGCTCGCCCCGGCCGGCCGGCCCGACCCCCGGGAGGCGCACTGGCTGCTCGCCCGGGCCCGGGCCGCGATCGCCCACGAGCTGGCGACGGGGGCGGCCGACCCGCTCGAGGACGCCGACGTCCCCGAGCGCCTGCGCTCGCCGGGGTGCTCGTTCGTGACCCTCGAGCTCGAGGGCGAGCTGACCGGTTGCATCGGCACGCTCCAGCCGGCGCGCCCGCTGTGGCGCGACGTGGCGCGCAACGCCCGGGGCGCGGCCTTCGCCGACCCCCGCTTCCCACCGCTGGCGGCCGGCGACCTCGATCGCACGGCCGTCCGGGTGGCCCTCCTGTCCGCCCTCGAACCACTGCCCACCACCCGCACCGACCTGCTCGCCGCGCTGCGTCCCGGTACCGACGGCCTCGTGCTCGCGTCCGGCGAGCGGCGGGCGGCGTTCCTGCCGACGGTCTGGCGAACCCTCGACACGCCCGAGCGCTTCGTCTCCGCCCTGCTGGTCAAGGCCGGCCTCGACGACGGGGCCTGGCCGGGCGACCTGCGGGCGTGGCGCTACAGGACCACCGACTTCGTCGGCTGACGACGGCGGCGCCCGGGGGCGGGCCGGTCGCAGGGAGGGGTCGCTCGCCCCCGGGGTGCTCAGCCGCCCGACCGGCCGGCCGGGCGACGGTCCGGCGCCGCACCGGCCACCGCCCGGGCCCAGGCGTAGTCGGCCTTGCCGGCGGGGGAGCGCTGCACGCGTTCCACCCAGAAGAACGCCTTCGGGACCTTGTAGGCGGCCAGGGAGGCCCGGCAGTGCGCCCGCAGCTCGTCGTCGGACGGGCGCTCGGCGCCCGGGCGGGCGGCCAGCACGGCCACGACCTCCTGGCCCCACCGCTCGCTCGGCCGCCCGGCCACGACGGCGTCGGCGACGGCCCGGTGGGCGGTCAGCACCTGCTCGACCTCCTCGGCGAACACCTTCTCGCCGCCGGTGTTGATGGTGACCGAGTCCCGACCGAGCAGCTCGAGCGTGCCGTCGGGCCGCAGGCGCACCCGGTCGCCGGCCACGGCGTGGCGCACGCCGTCGACGACGGGGAAGGTCGCCGCGGTCTTCTCGGGGTCGCCCAGGTAGCCGAGCGGCACCCGTCCCGCCTGGGCGAGCCAGCCGACCTCGTCGTCGCCCGGCGCCAGCCGGCGGCTGCGGTCGGCCGACAGCACGACCGTCGTGGCTTCGGGGCGGAAGCGGGCGGACCCGTCGGCCACCGCCTGCCGTCCCGACTCCGACGAGCCGAGCACGTCGATGATGCGGAGCCCGGGCACGTGCTCCCGCAGCCGCCGGGCCACTCCGGGCGACAGGACCGCGCCGCCGGAGAGGAGGACCCGCAGGTGGGACAGGTCGTGGTCGCCGGCGTCGAGCTCGTCGAGGAGCGGGCGGGCGAAGGGGTCGCCGACGATCTGCAGCGACGTGACCCGCTCGCGCTCGCAGGTGCGGAGCACGTCGGCGGGGTCGAACCGGGTGGGGTCGTCCTGCACGACCACGGTGCCGCCCGCCATCCACGCCGACAGCGCGTTCCAGTGGGCGGCACCGTGCATGAACGGCGCGGAGGGCAGGACGCGCAGGTCGGCCCGCCGCCGGGCGGCGGCCACCAGCTCCTCGACCGTGCCCCGCACGCCCAGGGCGGTGGCGAGGAAGTCACCCTGGCGCCACAGCGTGCCCTTGGGTCGGCCGGTCGTGCCGCCGGTGTAGACGACGTAGCGGTCGTCGGGGCTGAGGCCCCGGGGCGGGCGGGGCGTCGCCGCGGCCAGCGCCTCCTCGTACCAGCGGGCGCCGGGCAGCAGCGGGGCCCCGGAGCCGTCGTCGACCTGCAGCAGCAGGCGGACCTCGGGCAGCTCGGGCAGGACCTCTGCGAGGGTGGCGGCGAAGCGGCCGTGGTAGACGACGGCGACCGCACCGCTGTCGCGCAACACGTGGGCCAGCTCGCCGGCGACGTAGCGGTAGTTGACGTTGACGCTCGCCGCCCGCGCCTTCCAGGCGCCGATCATGCCCTCGAGGTACTCGTGGCCGTTGTGGAGGTACAGGGCGACGTGATCGTGGGGCGATTCCCACGGGGCCACCGCCTCGGGCGGGCGGCGCAACCCGACGCCGGCGTCGGCCAGAACCGCGGCCAGCCGCCGGGTGCGGTCGGTGACCTCGGCCCACGTGCGGGAGATCCCGCCCGCCACGAGGCACTCGCGGTCGCCGACGGCGGCTGCGATCGCCTCGTGCAGGGCGGCGCAGTTGTGGTCGGCGGCGGGTGCGGCGGGCCCGGTCACGGCGTCCGGCGCTGCAGGAGCAGGCTCTGCACGGCGCGCCCCAGCCGCCCCTTCTCGTCGAACACCGCGCTGTCGGCCATGCCCATGCCCTGGTCGCTCGGCAGGGTCGCCGCGTCGAGGCCGATCCACTCGCCGGCCGGCGGCCGGGCGAGGTGCAGGGTCAGGTCGGGGTTCAGGAAGATCCAGTCGGCGAAGGGCAGCACCCAGGAGATCCCGTTGGAGAAGTCGGACGCCGCCGCGGCGCGCTGCACGCCGCTCGGCTCCTCACCGCCGACGACCGGGCGGCGCAGGCGGAACCAGGCCCGGGCCGGTCCCGGGCGGTCGGCGCCGCCGTCGACGAACCGGATCTCCATCCCGGTGCGGTGGAAGGCGGGGAGGTCGTCGTCCTCGAAGGCGAAGGGCCGCAGCTCGCCGGCGTCCGGGCCGGGGTCGAGGCGGCAGTCGACGCCTTCCCCGGTCGGCAGGTCGGTCCGTCGGACCGCGACGGCGTGGGCCCGCACGACCTCGACCTCGAGGTCGCCGGCGCTGACCGACGCGGTGATGCCGAGCACGCGGCGCCCCGGCCGGGGCACGCTGAGGTCGATGGCCAGCGGCTCGAGCGGCACGGGCCGCATGAGCTCGACCGTGAGGCGGGTGAGGCAGAACTCGTCGCCCGCCTGGCGCTCGACGGCGCGGGCGACGAGCGCGGCCACCGCGCCACCGTGCTGGTGTCGCGGGTCCCAGGGGCCGCGGGTGTGCTCGGAGGGCAGGAAGTAGCCGCCGCGCGGCGTGAACAGCGGCTCGTCGGACATCGGGCCGAGCGTAGTTCTCCGGGCCGCGGGGGCTGGAACGCCGGGCGGGGGCTGGAACGCCGGGCGGGGGCTGGAACGCCGGGCGGGCCTCAGGCGGCCCGCTTCTCGACCACCGTGACCCGCCGCATCACGTCGCCGGGCGTGATCCGGTCGGTGACCTCGAGGCCGGCGGTGACGTACCCGAAGAGGTTGTACGCCTTGTCGAGCTTGTCGCGGCAGTCGTCGATGCAGATGAAGAACTGCGACCCGTTGGTGTTCGGCCCCGCGTTGGCCATGGCGACGGCACCGTGGGTGTACTCGCCCCGCACGGGCTCGTCGGGGAACGTGTAGCCGGGACCGCCCCGCCCGGTGCCCTCGGGGTCGCCTCCCTGGATGACGAAGTTCGGCACGACACGGTGGAAGGTCACGCCGTCGTAGAAGCCGCGGCGGGCCAGGGCGACGAAGTTGTTGACGGTCATGGGGGCCAGCTTCGGGTCGAGCTCCATGACGATGTCGCCCTTGTCGGTCGTGATGGTGACCTCGTAGGTCGCGTCGTCGTCGATCTCGTGGGCGGGGGGCGATGCCATGGCCGTACCCTAGTGGCGATGGGGGAGCCCCTCGACGCCCGGGAGCGGGCGGAGCTCTGCGACCTGTTCCTCGAGGTGGGGCCCGAGGCCCCGACGCTCTGCGAGGGCTGGACGACGCTGGACCTGGCCGCCCACCTCGTCGTGCGCGAGCGCGACCCACGCGCCCCGCTCGCCATCGTCGGGGGCCGGCGGTTCGCCGGCCTCGGGCGCCGCCTGATGGACGGCGCCCGGGCCCGGGGCTACGAGGCGTTGGTCGAGCAGCTGCGGGCGGGCCCGCCGCTCGTGCCGTGGCGGGTGCCGGGCCTGCGCACGCTGCTCAACGCCAACGAGTGGTTCGTGCACCACGAGGACGTCCGCCGGGCGGTCGGCCGGGGCCCCCGCACCGACCGGCCCGACCTCGACGACCTCGCCTGGCGCACGGTGCGCCGGCTCGGCCCGCTCCTGCTGCGGCGGGCAAAGGTGCGGGCGGCGCTGGTGGCCCCCGGCCGCGGCGAGGTCCCCGCTCGGGGCGACGGACCGGCCGTGCGGGTCACCGGCGAGCCGCAGGAGCTGGTGCTCGTCCTCTACGGCCGGCGGGGTGCGGCCCTGGTCGACCTCGACGGGCCGCCGGAGGCGGTCGCCGCGTTCGACCAGGGCCGCTTCGGGATCTGAGCGGCGCCCGCCGGGGATCAGTCGCTCGAGCCGTCGCCGTCCGACCCGTCCGGGGCGTCGCCGTCCGAACGCTCGGACCCGGCGGTGCGCCCGTTGCCGTCGGTCGCCGCCGACGCGCCGTCGCCGTCGCCGCCCTCGCCGACCAGCGGGAAGTGGCAGGCGACGAACTGGTCGGGGCCCACCGCCCGGATCTCGGGCTCCTCGACGGCGCAGCGCTCCTGCGCCCGCGGGCAGCGGGTGCGGAACCGGCATCCGCTCGGCGGGTCGAGCGGCGAGGGCAGGTCGCCGCCGAGCACGTCCTCGTCGTCGGGCCGGACGGCGGGGTCGGGCACGGGGATCGAGGCCAGCAGCGCCGCGGTGTACGGGTGGGCCGGCGACTCGTAGATGGCGTCGGGATCGCCGACCTCGCAGAGCTTGCCGAGGTACATCACCGCCACCCGGGTGGACACGTGGCGGACGACCGCCAGGTCGTGGGCGATGAAGACCAGCGTGAGGTCGTAGCGCTCCTTGAGGTCGTCGAGCAGGTTCAGGATCTGGGCCTGCACCGACACGTCGAGCGCGGAGACCGGCTCGTCGCAGATGATCAGCTCGGGCTCCATCATCAGGGCCCGGGCGATCGAGATGCGCTGGCACTGGCCCCCGGAGAACTGGTGGGGGCGCTTGTCCATCGCCACGTCGGGGTCGAGCCCGACCGCGTCGAGCGTCTCCCGCACCTTGGCCAGCTGCTCGGCCCGGTCGCCCCGCTTCCAGATGCGCAGCGGCTCGGCCAGGATGTCCCGCACCCTCCGGCGCGGGTTCAGCGACGAGATCGGGTCCTGGAAGATGAGCTGGAGGCGGGTGCGGACGTCGCGCAGCTTCTTGCCGGACAGGCCGGTCAGCTCGGTGCCGTCGAAGCGCACCGACCCGCCGGTGGGGCGGGGGAGCTGGATGATGGCCTTGCCGGTCGTCGACTTGCCGCAGCCCGACTCGCCGACGAGGCCGAGGGTCTCGCCCCGCCGGACGTCGACCGAGACCCCGGAGACCGCGTGCACCTTCCGGCGGCCGGCGGGGAACTCGACGACCAGGTCCTCGACGCGCAGCAGCGTCTCCTCGGCGGGGCGCAGGTGGGCGGTGCCGGTGCCGGCCATCAGCGGGCTCCTGTAGGGGTCGGGGTGTCGGTGCGGTCGGCGGCGCCGTCGCGCCCCGGCTCGACGCCGACCGGGTACCAGCAGCGGTAGACGTGGCCCGGCTCGCTCTCGCGCAGCGGCGGGGCCTCGCGGTGGCAGCGCTCCTGCGCGTACGGGCACCGGGGCGCGAACCGGCAGCCCGGTGGCGGGTCGATCAGGCTCGGCGGGCGGCCGGGGATGGCCTGCAGCCGGGTCCGGCGCGGCTCGTCGAGCTTGGGGATCGAGGCGAGCAGCGCCTCGGTGTAGGGCATGCGGACGTTGGCGAACAGCGTCGCCGTCGGCGCCTTCTCGACGATCTGCCCGGCGTACATCACGGCGATGTCGTCGGCCCGACCCGCCACGACGCCGAGGTCGTGGGTGACGAGCACCATCGCCATGTTGCGCTCGCGCTGCTGGCGGGCGAGCAGGTTGAGGATCTGCGCCTGCACGGTGACGTCGAGCGCGGTGGTGGGC
>DATGPY010000231.1:0-9393 GCA_035304465.1 Acidimicrobiales bacterium
TCCGAGCCGCGCTCCATCGACGAGTTCGGCTCGTGCCAGTTGTCGTACATCGTCGAGAGGATGACGACGTCGGCCTCCCGCAGCTCGTCGGCCAGGCCCGAGTCCGGGGCGTTGGCCACGCCCGGGTCCATCTCGATGTAGTGGGTGCCCGGCTCGAGCTGGGGGAGCATGTAGTAGAGGTACGACTCGCTGTAGGGCGTGACGGCGAGGTCGCCGGGGCCGACGATCAACCGGTCGCCCGGCTCGGTCAGCCGCTCGATGTCGGCGAACATCTCCTCGGCCGCCACCGCGACGTCGGCCCGTCCGTAGTAGAAGCTCCGGCCCCGGTGGTCGACCGAGTAGAACTCGCGCCGGTAGTCGACGCTCTGCCCCACGTAGTCGGCGTACCACCGGTAGGTGAAGTGGGGGAAGAGCAGCATCGCGGCGAACGGCGCCCACACGACCGTCCGAGCGACCAGCGGTCGGGCCCCGGCCAGCCGCGCCGCCTCGGCGAGGAAGGCCGGCAGCAGGCCGAGCGTCACGCAGCCCACCCACGACATGTGGGCCGTGTCCGCCCGCTGGACGGTCTGGGGCAGGATGCCGACGGCGAACAGGGCGAGCGCGACGAGGCGCCACCCGTGGGGGCTGCCCCGGCGCTTGGCCCACACGGCGATGGCGACCAGCGTCGCCGCGGCGGCGAAGACCGTGCAGCAGAAGAGGAAGATCTGCATCGGCTGCTCGGTCGCCGGCAGCGGCCACGGGAACTTCCGGAAGGCGAAGGCCCGGTTCAGGAAGCTGGCGTAGTCGTCCCGGGGCGGCGGGAACGGCAGGCTCCGGCCCTCGCGCAGCTCGAAGACCGGCTCGAGGACCATGCCCCGGATCGCGTTGCCCGGCCCGGCCAGCGCGAGGTGGACGAGGTAGGGGCTGACCCCGATGGCGGCGCCCGCCGCCAGCCGCACCCGGCCCCGCCGGTCGAGCGCCCACACGAACAGCGCGCCGAGCGCCAGGCCGAGCGCGACGACGAGGTCGGGCCGGTAGAGCAGCGCCGCGCCCGCCAGCAGGCCGGCACCGGTGAGGAGCCGGCTCCGCGCCACCTCGCGGTCGAGGGCCCGGGTGGCGAGCGCCACCGCCCACAGGCCGAGGGCGACCCCACCCACCCAGGCGAGGGCGGTCACCCCGATGGGCGGGATGATGACGATCGCGGTGACCGTGCCGCACAGCGCGGCGACGTACCGGCCCCACCGCCAGCCGATGGCCGTGGTGGCGCTGATGACGCCGACGAGCTGCAGGAAGCCGACCACCCGCTCGGTCCACATCGAGACGCCGAAGACCTTGAAGAAGCCGGCGATCACCCACAGGCTCCCCGGCCCGTAGAGGTGCAGGAAGTCGCGGTTGGGGACGTCGCCCTCGAGCAGGCGCTCGGGGAACACGATCATGAACCCCTCCTCCATGGGCGGGCCGGGTGCCCGGAACACGCCCCGGAGGGGGAGGGCGATGGCGATGCCGACCACGACGGTCGGCACGATCCAGGGGCGGTCGCGGAGCCAGCGCCGGACCGCGCCGGGTCGGTCCGGCGCGCCGCCGTCGCCGGCGCCGCCGTGGTCGTCGTCGCCGGGCTCGCGGTCGCCGTCGGCCGGCCGCGCCACCGTGCCGGTGCCGACGCCTCGGCCCTCGTCGTCGGGGTCGGCGGCGGCCGTCTCGGGGGACGGGCCCGGGGTCCCGGCCGGCCCCGCGCCGGGCTCGGGCGGGCCGCCGCCCGGCGCAGCCCGCTCGTCGGGCGCCATCAGGCGGCCACCTCCGCGGGCAGGCCCACCGGCCGCCACCCGGCGAACATCCGCCGGCGCGGGTCCTTGAAGGCCAGGGCGGGCCGCTCGACCGGCAGGTACGACAGCCCGGCCGCGGCGACGCTGCCGGCGACCGTGACGGCCACGGCGGCGAGCAGCGACCCGGTGAACACCGGCAGGCCGCGGACGTCGCGGTAGATCTCGAACACCCCCTCGTGCCAGAGGTAGATCCCGTAGGAGAGCAACCCCAGCGTGACCATCGGCCGGCTGGCCAGCCAGCCCAACGACCGGGGAAGCGTCGCGCCTGCGAGGGCCACCGGCAAGACGAGCAGGAAGCCGACGGCGGCGTAGAGGAGCTCCTTGGCCATCGACGTGCCGGGTTCGCTCGCCCCCACCTGGAAGCCGAGGTCGAGCTGGGTCGACACCGTCCAGAAGCACGCCGCCGCGCCCGCCCAGCAGACGAGCGGGTGCCGGCGGGCCGACTCCAGGACGGCGAGCGGGCGTCCCCGGCGGGTCGACCACTCGACGCCGAGGGCCAGTGCCATGCCCGGCACGAACATGTGGAAGTTGGCCGGCAGCCAGTGGACCCGGGGGTCGATGACCCCCTGGGTGACGTCGCTGGTGTCGACGGTGTGCACCCAGTACCGGAACGCGAGCGCGCCGGCGGCCGCGACCGCGAGGACGAGGAGCTCGACCCGGACGGCCCGCCGGGCGGTCAGCCGCCGCGCCAGCCAGGCGGCCCCGGCCGCCCACAGCGGCAGGAACAGGTAGAACGCGATCTCGTTGGTGAGTGTCCACGCCTGCTGGAGCCCGCCGAGCGCCGTGTGCTCGGAGTAGCTCTGCAGCAGGCCGTAGAACACGACGAAGTCCCACAGGCCCTGCACCTCGTCCCGGCCGCGCACGTCGAGCGCGACGACCAGGACGGTGAGTGCCAGCCAGTAGGCGGGGTAGATGCGCAGGAAGCGGTTGCGCAGGTAGGAGCGCACGGCGGGACCCGGGCGGCCGTCGAGCCGGCGGGCGACGAAGGGCCGGTAGAGCAGGAAGCCGGACAGCACGAAGAACAGGGCGACGCCGACGTCGAGGCGGGCCAGGTAGTGGCCCCGCGGGTCGGTCGTGGTGAAGCCGACCTTCAGGGCCACGTGGGTGAGCAGCACGCCGAGGGCGGCGATCGCCCGCAGGCCGTCGAAGCCTGCGTAGCGCCCGCCGGTGGAGGACCCCAGGCCGCCCGGGTCGTCGCCCGCGCCGTTGCCCTCGGGCGCCCCGGGCGCCGGCGCCACGCCGGTCCTCGCCCGCCGGCGGGCCCGCCACCGGGCCAGTCGGCGCTGGGCCCCGGCCAGCCCGGCGTCGACGGTGACCGCCGCGGGCACCATGAGCGCCAGCTCGGCCGGCAGGCGGAAGCGGGTGTTGCCGTAGACCACGGCGACGGTGGCGACGACGCCGACGACGACCGCCACCAGCGGGAACACCGGCCGCCCCGCCCGGCGCAGGCCGACCAGGCCGAGGCCGCCGCCGACGGCGATCCCGTACCAGAGGAGCAGGCCGGCCTCACCGAGCCCTCGCTCGCGGGTCTCGACCGACCAGTCGAGGAAGATCTGCTCCTGGGGCTGGTAGAGGCCGAAGGTGCGCCCCACCCGCCCGGCGACGACGTAGGGCACCCGGTCGGCGTGCTCGCGGGCGTAGTCCAGCGCGATGCGGCGGAAGCCGACGCCCTGGGCCGAGGCGTCGCCCTCGGGCACGAGGTGCTCGGTCGCCTGGATGCAGGCCAGCGACCAGTAGCCGACCTGGTCGTCGTAGTAGACCTCCTCGCAGTTGGCGGTGCCGAGGGTCTGGTCGAACTGGGCCGAGAGGGTGACCGGCTCCTCGAAGCGGGCGAGGTTGTGGCCCACCCAGGGGGCGATCACCACCGCGGCGGTGGCCCCCGCCGCGGCGAGCTGCCCGAGCAGCGCCCGGGCGTCGGCCCGGGACCCGTCCGCCCGCCGCCGCCACCACAGGAGCGGCAGGGCGATCATCGGGCCGAGCAGGATGGCCTCGGACCGGGCCAGCGCGGCGACCCCGACGGTCAGGCCGAAGAGGGCGGCCGCGGCCGGCGTCCCCCGGTCCCACCACCGGTAGGCGGTGAGCAGCACGAACGCCGTGGTCGAGACGACCATCGTCTCGGACACGACCATGGCGTCGAAGTAGAAGAGGTTCGGGCTCAGCGCGGCGATGGCGGCGACGATCAGCCCGACCCGCTCGCCGGCGATGCGGCGCCCGGCCGCGCCCATGGCCGCCACCCCCGCGGTGCCCAGCAGGCAGGCGACCACCTGGTGCTGGAAGAAGGACCGGAACCCGAGCCACGAGAACCCGGCCAGGAAGGTGAGGAACGCCGGCGGGTGGTCGGCGCCCGGGTGGCGGACGTCGAACAGCAGGTACTGGTAGGGGTGGACGTAGCCTTCGCCGTCGGCCAGCAGGTTGGCCCCGCGGTGGTAGTACCAGGGATCGCCGATGGGGGTCCACGGCGTGCGCCACCCCATCAGGTAGGTCAGCCGGACCGCCAGCGCCGCGGTGGTGATGCCGGCGAGCCACCACCAGAACCGCCGGACGGACCGGAGGCCCGGAGCCGCCGTGGCGTCCTCGGAGCCGGGCTCGCCCTGCGCCTGGCCGCGCCGCCCGGCGACGTCCGGGGCGGCGTTGTTGTCGGGACTCGTCGCGGTCGTCGTCATCGGCGTGCCGGTGCCCCCCGGCGGTCGGCGTCGAGCTGGTCGACCCGAACGGTCGGCCTGGGCACCTTAGTGCCGGTCGGGGTCCCGGCGAGCGGTCGGGCCGGCGCCGCTCGCCGCGACCGCCGGGCACCGTCTGCGCCGGTCGCGCTGGCTACTGTGATCGCCCGTGCCCGACGCGCTCCGAGACCGGGGGAGGCGAGCGCTCCCGCCCCTGCCGCCCCTGCCCCGGCGCGCTCGCTGGGTGCTCGGCGCGATCGTCGGCGTGGGGGCGGTGCTGCGGGTGCTGTGGGCGCTGCGGGCCGAGCCGCCGACCGAGCTGCGCGACCCGGTCCTCTACTCGATCCTCGCCGAGCACCTCGCGAACGGCGACGGCTACACCTACGGCGACGAGCCCGACCAGGGCGTCACCGCCTACTACCCGCCGGGCTACCCGCTCGCCCTCGCCGCGGTGCTGCGGGCGGTGCGGCTCGTCGCCGACGCCAGCGCCTTCGACGTGGCCGTCTGGCTCAACGTCGTGCTCTCGGTGGCCACGATCGGGCTGGTGTTCGCCCTCGGGCGCCGCCTCGCCGGAGTCGCCGTGGGGCTGGTGGCCGCCGCGTGCTGGGCGCTGTGGCCCAACCTGGTCTTCCACAGCGGCGTCGTCCTCACCGAGACCCTCTTCCTCTTCCTGCTCGTGCTCGCCCTCCTGCTGGCGCTCGGCGACCCGGTGGCCGCCGCCCGCCCGGGGGTCGCCCGCCTGGTCGCCGTCGGCGTCGTGTTCGGGCTGGCCCTGCTCGTCCGGCCGGTCTCGGCCGTCCTCGGTCCCGCCTTCGGGCTGCTGTGGTGGCGGTCGGGCGTGCGGGCGGCGCTGTGGCGCCTCGCGCTGCTCGGCGCGGTCACCGTCGCCGTGCTCGTGCCGTGGTCGGTCCGCAGCACGCTGGCCATGGGTGAGCCGGTGCTGCTGTCGCTCAACGTCGGCGACAACCTCTGCATCGGCCACAACCCCGACGCCGACGGCGGCTTCGGCGACCTGGGCGAGCACTGCTACGCGGCGAGCGAGCTGCGCCGCCCCGAGGCGGAGACCCGCCGCAACGCCGAGAACGTCGACCGGGCGCTGACCTACATCCGCGAGAACCCGGGCACGACGCTGCGGCGGACGGTCAGCAAGGCGCGCATCACGCTGGCGGACGACAGCGACGGCCTGGCCGCGTCCGAGGACTACGGCGCCCGGCCGATCGTGTCGAGCGGCACGCGGGACGCGCTGCGCCTCGTGGCCAACGGCTGGTACGCGGTGGTCGGCGTGGCGGCGGTGGGCGGTGCGGCCGTGGCGGTCCGCCGGCGCGACCCGGTGCCGTGGGGCCTCTTCCTGGTCGTGGGCGGGCTCGCGCAGCTGATCTCGCCGCTGCTCACCTTCGGTGACCCGCGCTTCAAGATGCCGCTCTACCCGACGCTCGCGATCTGCGCGGCCGTCGGGGTCGTGTGGGCCTGGGCGCGCTGGCGCGGGCAGGCGCCCACGGCGCCGGAGGCCGGCACCGACCGCGCGCCGGTCCCCGCGGCCGCCCGCGGCTGAGGGCGGGCACGGCCCCGGCGGCCGGTGCGTGCCGCCGGGCGCTGCCGCGCGGCTGCCGGCAGGACGGGTCGCCGCCGGCGGTCAGCGCTTGCGGGGCAGGACCGGGGCGTCGCGCCCGGTGCCGCGGGGCGTCGGGGAGGGCTCGTCCTGGACGGGCCCCTCCTCGTGGTACTCGTCCTCGACGTTGACCGCCCAGATGTCGTGGTCGGTGCCCTTGACGATGTTCTCCACCGTCAGCATGGCGGTGTACATCGAGTGGTCCTGGTTGTTGTAGCGGTGCATCCCGTTGCGGCCCACGGGGTGCACGTTCGGGGCGTTCTCCTCCAGCCACGCCCGCAGCACCTCGACGTTGCGCTGGTAGGCGTCGTCGTAGACGGGGTAGGCCTTCGGCATGCGCACGACGTAGCCGGCCTCGACGTCGCTGGCGTTCACCAGCCCCAGCAGCTCGAGCTCGCGCTTGCCGCGGTCGATCAGCTCCTCGTCGGGCGCCGACCACCACTCGTCGCCCTCCTCGACCGTGTACTCCAGGCCGAGCACGTTGCGCCCGTCGCGCACCATGTAGGGCGACCACGACCCGAAGTTCTGGACCCGCATGGTCTTGACCTCGGGGGCGTGGATGTAGATCCAGTTGTCGGTCCAGGGCACCTTGTCGGCCGGGACGACGAGGGCGATGGACAGGAAGTCCCGAAAGCGCAGGTCGTCGGCGGCCGCCTGGACCTCGGGCGGGACCGGCGGGTCCATGGCCTTGAGCAGCTGCGAGAAGGGCATGGACGAGATGACGTGGTCGGCCGGGTACTCGGTGGTGACGCCCCCGGACTCGGCGACCACGGTCACGGCCCGACCGTCCCGGTGGCGGATGGCCGTGACCGGGGTGTTCATGATGACCTTGGTGCCCGCCGCCTCGACGAGGTCGCGGCAGCGCTCCCACATCATCCCCGGCCCGTACTTGGGGTACTGGAACTGCTCGATCAGGCTGGTGACCTGCTTCTTGCGGTCGCGCCGGCCCAGCACGCGACTGCGGACGGGCTCCCACACCGCCTTCCACAGCGACATGCCCTTGATGCGCTGGGCGCCCCAGTCGGCGCCGATCTCCGACGGCGGAACGCCCCAGACCTTCTCGCTGTAGGTCTTGAAGAAGTGCTCGTACAGCCGCCAGCCGTAGTTGGCGGCGACGTAGCCCTCGAGCGTGGACATGTCCCGGGGCGGTCGCACCCGCACCCACAGGTAGGAGGCCACGCAGCGCACGGCCTCGGCCGGGCCCAGGTTGCGCAGGGCGTTCAGCGGCTTGATCGGGTAGTCGTAGAACTTGCCCTTGTAGTAGATGCGGCTGGACCGGGGGCGCAGCAGGAACTCGTCGTCGTCGAGGATCTCGTGCCAGAAGGCCTCGACCCGGCCCACCTTGGTGAAGAAGCGGTGCCCACCGATGTCGAAGCGCCAGCCGTCGCGCTGGACGGTGCGGCTGATGCCCCCGACCACGTCGTCGGCCTCCAGCACGGTCGAGGTGACGCCCAGCCGCGTGAGCTCGTAGGCCGCGGTGAGCCCGGCGGGGCCCGCGCCGATGATGACGACGCTGCCCGGCCTGGTCGCCTCGCCGCCCGAGCGGCCCGCCTCGTCGGGCCCGGGCGTAGTGCTGTCGTGGTCGGTCACGTGACGTGCTCCCTCAGCGGTGCGGACGTGATCCGCCACATTACCGAACCCCGGTCGAGACGCAGCCAAACGGGTCCGGGGCCGCGGCCGGTGCCCGGGCGGTTGCGGGGGACCCCGGCCGGCGTTGCTACGCTCCGCCGCTCATGGCCCGGGCCGTCGCCGATGATCAGGCCGAGCACGCCGTGGCGCCCGGGGGCAGCAGCCCCCGGGTCCGCCTGCCGTCGTGGGCCACGCCGGTGGCGGTCGGGCTCGCCGTCGCGCTGGGTGTCGTGCTGCGCTTCGTCCAGCGGTCGCCGCTCTGGCTCGACGAGGCGCTGAGCGTCAACATCGCCAGCCTGCCGGTCGGCGACCTGCTGGAGGCGCTCCGCCACGACGGCCATCCGCCGCTCTACTACCTGCTGCTCCACTACTGGATCGAGCTGTTCGGCGACGGGGACGTCGCGGTGCGGGCGCTCTCCGGCGTGATCTCGGTGGCGTCGCTGCCGCTGGCCGGCGTGGCCGGCCACCGCCTGGCCGGGGCCACCGGCGCCCGCTGGGCCGTCGTCGTGACGGCGCTGTCGCCCTACGTCGTGCGGTACGCCACCGAGACCCGCATGTACTCGCTGGTCATGCTGCTGGTGCTCGTCGGCTACCTGCTCGTCGTCGACGCGCTCGACCGGCCCTCGGCGCCGCGGCTGGCGGGCATCTGGCTGGTGAGCGGCCTGCTGCTGCTCACGCACTACTGGGCCTTCTACCTGGTCGCCGGCGTGGTCGCCGCGCTGGCCCTGCGAGCCTGGCGGGACCCGGCGAGCCGGCCGGCGGCCCTCCGCACGGGGGTGGCGGTGGTCGCCGGCGGCGTGCTGTTCCTCCCGTGGCTCGGCAGCTTCCTCTACCAGTCGGCGCACACCGGCACGCCGTGGGGCGAGCCGTTCCGGCCCACCGCGCTGGTGCAGACCGTCCTCATGGACCTGGGCGGCGGCAACGTCACCGAGGCCGATCTCTACGGCACCGCCGTCGTCGTGCTCGTCCTCGTCGCCCTGTTCGCCGTGCGCTCGTCGGGCAGCCAGCTGGTGCTCGACCTGCGGACGGCGCCGACGGTGCGGCTGGAGCTGCTGGTCGTCGCCCTGGTCCTCGCCCTCGGGGCGGTGGCGGGCCTCGCCCTCGACGCCACGTTCCAGAGCCGCTACGCCGCCGTGGTCGTCCCGCTCGTGCTGGTGGTCGCGGCCGTCGGCGTCACCCGGGTGCCGGGGTGGGGTCGGGCGGTGGTGGGCGTCGTGCTCGTGGGCCTCAGCCTGTTCGGGCTCGTCTGGGTCAACTACTACCAGCGCACCCAGTCGGCCGAGGTGGCCGCGGCGGTGGCGGAGCGGGCCCGGCCCGGCGACGTGGTCGTCTACTGCCCCGACCAGCTCGGCCCGGCGTACTCGCGCGAGATGCCCGACGGCCTCGTCGAGCTGGCGTACCCGACGCTCGACGGCCCGGAGCGGGTCGACTGGGTCGACTACGCCGAGCGCAACGCCGCCGCCGACCCGGCGGCGATCGCGGCCGAGGTCCGCGAGCGGGCGGCCGGGCAGGCGGTCTTCCTCGTCTGGATGAACGAGTACGCGACCTTCGGCACCCAGTGCGAGGACCTGATCACCGAGCTCGGCCTGACCGAGAGCCTGGTCGTGCAGGACCGCGACCGGTTCTACGAGCCCGCGTACCTGCACTGGTCGCCGGCGGGGGCGGCGGCCTGCGGCTGAGGGGCGCCGCGCTC
>DATGPY010000232.1:0-16108 GCA_035304465.1 Acidimicrobiales bacterium
CCGGCCCGCCGAGGTCGACCTGCTCGTCGGCGACGCCTCCAAGGCCCGCCGGGTGCTCGGCTGGGAGCCGAAGACCAGCTTCGAGGAACTGGTCCACCTCATGGTCGACGCGGACCTGGCGCTGCTCGAGGGGAAGCTCCAGGGCATCTCATGACCCGCTCGCCGCTGTGACCAGCGTCGCCGTCCTGTGCGGCGGGGTGGGTGCGGCGCGCCTGCTCGCCGGGCTGGTGCGGACCGTGCCCCCCGCCGAGATCACCGCCGTGGTGAACACCGGCGACGACATGGAGCTCCACGGGCTGGCCATCAGCCCCGACCTCGACACCGTCGTCTACACCGTCGCGGGGGCCATCGACCCCGAGCGGGGCTGGGGCCTGCGCGACGAGACCTGGAACGCCATGGCCGCCCTCGAGCGCTACGGCGGCGCCACCTGGTTCGGCCTCGGCGACCGCGACCTCGGCACCCACCTGTACCGCACGCAGCGGATGCGCGAGGGCGCGCCGCTGTCGACGGTCACCCGGGAGATCGCGCGCGCCTGGGGCCTCGAGCTCACCGTGCTGCCGGTGACCGACGACCCGCTGCGCACGATGCTCACGATCGCCCCCGAGGCCGGCGAGGACGGCGGCCGGGAGATCGGCTTCCAGGACTACTTCGTCGCCCGGCGCCACGCCGTGCCGGTCAGCCGCGTGCGCTTCGCGGGCGCCGAGGAGGCCCGGCCCGCGCCCGGCGTCCTCGAGGCGCTGTCCGCCGCCGACGCCGTGATCATCGCCCCGTCCAACCCGATCGTGTCGATCGCCCCGCTGCTGGCCGTGCCCGGCGTCCGTGACGCGGTCGCCGCCCGGCGCGACTCGGTCGTCGCGATCTCTCCGCTCGTCGGCGGGCGGGCGCTCAAGGGCCCCGCCGACCGGCTGATGCGCGAGCTGGGCCACGAGGACTCCGTGGTGGGGGTCGCCCGCCTGTACGCCCCGCTGGCGGGCACGCTGGTCGTCGACGAGGCCGACGCGGGGCGGGCGGAGGAGGTCCGG
The DNA here is from genome assembly GCA_035304465.1 of Acidimicrobiales bacterium. Lineage (GTDB taxonomy): Bacteria > Actinomycetota > Acidimicrobiia > Acidimicrobiales > VFJN01 > ZC4RG19. Next base: position 1,023 of record DATGPY010000232.1, read on the forward strand.
GCGGCCGGTTTGCGCTGCGTCGTGACCGACACGATCATGCGGAGCCCCGCCGAGGCCGCCGCGCTGTGCGGCGTCGCGCTCGGCCTGTAGCGGGAGGACCGGTGGTGGCTCGCGGACTTGAGATCGTGCCCGTCGACGGCGTGGGCGAGGTGCGGCCCGGCGACGACCTGTCCCGGCTGCTCGCCCGGGCCGCCCCCGACCTGGCCGACGGCGACGTCCTCGTCGTCACGCAGAAGGTCGTGTCCAAGGCCGAGGCGCAGCTCGTGCCGCTCGCCCCCGGCGACCCCGACGCCAAGGCCCGGCTCGTCGAGGGCGAGTCGGTGCGCGTCCTCCGCCGGCGGGGCGAGCTGACGATCAGCGAGACCCGCCACGGCTTCGTGTGCGCCAACGCGGGGGTCGACCTGTCGAACGTCGAGCGGGGCTGGGCGGCGCTGCTGCCCGAGGACCCGGACCGCTCGGCCCGCCGGCTCCGGGACGGGCTGCGGGCCCGCCTCGGCGTGACGGTGGCGGTGGTCATCAGCGACACCTTCGGCCGGCCGTGGCGCCGAGGCGTCACCGACGTCGCCATCGGCTGCGCCGGCATCCGCGCCGTCGTCGACCTCCGGGGCACCAGCGACGCCCTCGGGCGGGAGCTGACCGCGACCGAGGTGTGCGTCGTCGACGAGATCGCGGCGGCGGCCGAACTGGTCATGGGCAAGTCCCGGGGCATCTGTGCAGCGATCGTGCGGGGCGTCGACCCCGAGTGGCTGGGGCGGGGCGAGGTCCGCTCCGAGGTGGTGCGGCCGCCGCACGAGGACCTGTTCCGCTGACCCCGGGCAGCCGGCCTCCGCGTCTCAGGCCCGGCGGTCCCGGGCCCGGTCGAGCACCTGGGCGATCCCGGCCTCGAGCGCCGTCCACGGGCGCCAGCCGAGCTGCATGGCCGCCCGGCCCGGGTCGAGGGCCGAGCGCTGCACCTCGCCGGGGCGGGCCGCCGCCGGTCGGGGCGGGCGGTCGACGCCTGCGGCCGCGGCCATGGCGTCGTAGAGGTCGTTGATCGAGGTCTCGACGCCGGTGCCGACGTTGATGAGCAGTCCGTCGCCCCGCTCCCCCGCCCGGACCAGCGCGTCGACCGCGTCGTCGACGAAGAGGAAGTCGCGGGTCTGCTCGCCGTCGCCGTAGACGGTGCAGGGCTCGCCGGCCACCAGGCGCTCGGCGAAGGTGGCGATGACGCCGCCCCGCGCCGGGTCGGCACGGGGGCCGTAGACGTTGGCCAGGGCGAGGGCGGTGAACTCGAGGTCGTGCAGGCGCCGGTAGAGGTGCAGGTACTCGAGCACCGTCCGCTGCGCGGCGCCCCGCGGCGACACCGGCGCCATGGGCTGCGACTCCTTCACCGGCAGGTCCCGGGCCGCGACCGCGCCGTAGAGGTCGGCGCCGCCGAGCGCGACCACCACCTTGCGGGTGCCGCCGCGGCGAGCACCCTCGAGCACGTGCACGGTGCCGAGCACGTTGACCGCGGCGTCGAGGCCCGGACGCTCCACCGACCCGGGGACGTCGACCTGCGCCGCCAGGTGGAACACGACCTCCGCCCGCCGGCGGGCCACGACGTCGACCACGTGGGGGTCGCGCACGTCGATCTGGTGGAAGCCGAGCCGCTGCGTGCGCTCGGCCCGGGCGGCGGCCAGGTTGGCGAGCGACCCCGCGCTGAGGTCGTCGAGGACCTGGACGCTGTGGCCCTCGGCCAGGAGCCGGTCGACGAGCGTCGAGCCGATGAAGCCGCCGCCGCCCGTGACCAGCGCGTTCATGCGGGGGGCGGCGGGACCCGCTCGCCCTCGACGGACGCCCCCGCCTCGACCCGGTGGCCGTCGCCGACGACGCTGCAGCCGGTCACCCGGGCGTCCGCGCCGACCACGGCGCCGTGGCCGACGATCGACGCCTCGACGACGGCGCCCGCCTCGACGACCGCGCCGGGCAGCAGCACCGAGCCGGCCACCGTCGCCCCCGCGGCGACGCGGGCGCCGGCGCCGACGACCGACCGCACGACCGACGCCGCGGGGTCGAGCTCGGCCGTCGGCTCGACCGCCTCGAGGGCCGGCCCCCGCAGGCCCTCGACGAGGTCGAGCTGGGCCTGGATGTACTCGCGGGGCGTGCCGGTGTCGATCCAGTACGTGTCGCCGTCGACGGCGTAGAGGCAGCCCTGCTCGACCATGGCCGGGAACACCTCGCGCTCCACCGACACCGGGCGGTCGGGGGCGATGCGGTCGAGCACCGCGGGCTCGAGGACGTAGGTGCCGGCGTTGATGAGGTTGGTGGGCGCCTCGCCCGGCGCGGGCTTCTCGACGAAGGCCAGCACCCGGCCCTCCTCGTCGGTGGGCACCACCCCGTAGCGCGAGGGGTCGTTGACCTTGTGCAGCGTGATCGTCGCCTCGGCACCGCTGCGCTCGTGGAACTCGACGACCCGACCGATGTCGAGGTCGGTCAGCACGTCGCCGTTCACCACGACGAAGCGCTCGTCGATGCCGGCCTCCCGGGCCGCGAAGCGGATGGCGCCCGCCGTGTCGAGAGGCTCGGGCTCGACCGCGTAGTGCAACCGCACGCCGGCGCACAGGGCGTCCGGGTAGGCGTCGCGGAAGGCGTCGGGCATGAACCCGAGGGACAGCACGACCTCGTCGATCCCGTGCCGGCCGAGGTGGCCGACGACGTGCTCGATCATCGGCCGGTTGACGATCGGCAGCATCTGCTTGGGGCGCGCGTTCGTCAGCGGGCGCAGCCGCGTGCCGAAGCCCCCCACCAGCACCACGGCCCGCACGTCAGCCTGCCGGGGTCGCGGTGGTGGTCGTCGCCTCGTCGGCGCCCGTGGTGTCGGTGCTGTCGTCGCCGGCGGTGGTCGTCGTGGGCTCGCCGGTCTCGTCGCCCTCGCCCTCCTCGGGGACCGAGGTGGCCGTGGCGTCGTCGATCGCGCCCAGCTCGGCGAGCCGGTCGGACGACGGCGGCTTGGGGATGTCGGTGGTGCCCTCGGGGACGAAGGCGACCGTGTAGCCCTCGCCGTCCTCGCGGAAGCGGATGTCGCCGAAGTCGCGCCGGATCAGGGCCGGCTCGTCGTCGGTGGTCTGGACGTCCTTCCACTGGGCGACGACGATCTCGGCGTCCTCGCCGTCGCAGTCGTCCTCGCCCTCGGTCCAGGTCTCGCCGTCGACGGTGATCGAGTCGTCGCTGAGCTCGATGCCGGCGCCCTCCAGGTAGACGCCGAGCCGGGCCCGCTCGCCGGCACCACCGGTGCTGTACGGGTGCACGTGGATGACGCCGTCGGAGTGGGTGTGGATGCCGACGGGGCTCTCGAAGCCCTCGACGTCGGGCAGGAACTCGTCGCAGATGTAGACGCCGAAGGACGCGTGCCAGTGGTCCTGGCCGACGACCGGCGGGATGTCGTCCTCGGACTTGCGCTCGTTGGCGGCGTAGGCGATGAGCCCCGAGCCGAGCAGCACGATGAGGGCGATGACGCCGGGGAACAGGAGGCTCTGCTGCCGGCGCCCGGCCGAGCGTCCGCCGGCCCGGGCCGCGCGAGCGACCTTCTTGGATGACGAGGCCTTGCCCATGACGTCCCGAGGCTATCCGGCGGCCCCGCGCCGACGCGAACGCAGCTCCTCGAAGAGCTCCTCGTAGCGCTGGGCGATGGCGGCCGGGGAGGCCCAGCTCTCGACCCAGGCCCGACCGGCCCGGCCCATGGCCGCGGCCCGCTCGGGGTCCTCCAGCAGGGCGACGATCGCCGCGGTGAACGCCTCGGGGTCGTCGGGGGGCACGGCCAGCCCGGCGCCGGCCTTCTCGACGATCCGGGCCACCTCGGTGCCCTCGTCGACGCTGGCCACGATCGGCCGCCCGGCCGCGAGGATCGAGTAGGTCTTGGACGGCACGCTGGCCCGGGCCAGGCCCCGGCGCAGCGGCACGACGTGGACGTCGGCGGCGGCCAGCACCTCGGGCAGCCGCTCCTTCGGCTGGAAGTCGACGAAGACGACGTTGTCGAGGCCGGCCGCCTGCTCCTCGATCGACGGGCGGGCCGAGCCGCCGCCGTTGACGACGAACACGACATCGGCCATGTCGGGTCGCTCCCCCAGCGTGCGGGCGGCGGCGACGACGAGGTCGAGCGACTGCGAGAAGCCGACGTTCCCGGCGTACATCACGACCCGCTTGCCGGACAGGCCGTGCTCCCGCCGGTAGCTGCCGGCCTCGGGGTCGGCCGGGGTGATGCGGCTGGTGTCGACGAAGTTCGGGATCACCCGGATCCGGTCCTCGGCGTCGGGGACCGTGCCCCGGATCTTCCCCACCAGGTTGTCGCGGAGGTCGTCGGACAGGACCGTCACCGCGTCGGAGCGCCGGTAGCTCCACCGCTCGAGCCACGAGGCCAGGCGGATGACCCGGGGGTCGGTGATGGCGCCGACCTCGACCGCGACATCGGGGAACACGTCCTGGATGTTGAACACGAACGGCACGCCCCACCGGCGGGACACGAGCCAGCCGGCGGCGCCGAGCGTCAGTGGTGGCGACATGGCCAGCACCGCGTCCGGCCGCGACCCCCGGCGCCCGGCCAGGCCCATGGCCGTCGACAGCACCGTGAACCCGGCGAAGGCGGCGGCCCGGGCCGGGATGTTGCGCTTGTCGGTCGGGAACGGGTGCACCCGCGTGATGCGGGCGCCCTCGAGGTCCTCGTGGCGCACGATCCGCCCCTCCCACCCCGGCTCGATGCGGTGGTGCCGGTACCAGGGCAGCGAGGTGACGACGTGCAGCTCGTGGCCCCGGGCGATCAGCTCGGTGCCGATGCTGGTCATCACCTCGCCGGTCGGTGCGGTGTCCGGCGCGTAGTGCGGGCAGAGCACCAGCAGCTTCACGGCAGGGCTCCATCGTCTCGGGCGCCCTCGTCCTCCCGGGGCGCGTCGTCCTGCGGGGGTGCCGGAGCGACGCCGTCGCCGAGCGCCGCCCGGTAGGTGTCGAGGGTGGCCGCCGCCGTCCGGGCCCAGGTGAAGCCGGCCACCCGCCGGCGGCCCGCCTCGACGAGGCGGCCGCGCTGCTCCTCGTCCTCGAGGATCCGCAGCATGGCCTCGACCCAGGCCGCGGCGTCGTCGACCGGCAGCTGCACGGCGGCGTCGCCCACGACCTCGGGCAGCGCCCCGGCGGTCGAGGACAGCACCGGGGTCCCGAGGCCCATCGCCTCCAGCACCGGCAGGCCGAAGCCCTCGTAGCGGGACGGGAAGACCATCGCGGTCGCGCCCCGGATGATCGCCAGCACGTCACGCCGGGGGATGAGGCCGGTGCGGCGCACCCGTCCCCGCAGCCCCAGGGCGACGATGCGGTCCGCGATGGACCGCTCGGCCGGGCCCTCGCCCCCGGTGAGCACGAGCGCGACGTCCTGCTCGCGGGCGGCGACCACGGCGAAGGCCCGCAACAGCGTCTCGTGGTTCTTGTGGTTCCAGGTGAACGACGGGTACACGAACCACCGGCGGGGCAGCCCGTAGCGGGCCTGCACCTCCGCGACGCTGACCTCGGTCGTCGGGGCGCCGACGCCCCAGGTGGCGACGTGCACCCGGTCGGCGGGCACGCCGAACCGATCGACGATGCCGCGACGGACGAACTCGGTGGGCGCGATCACCGCCGTCGCCCGCCGCACCGACCGCGGGATGGACCGCTGCAGGTACATCCGCTTCACCGGCTCGAAGTTCTCGGGCATGTCGAAGGGCTGCAGGTCGTGCACGGTCACGATGCCCGCCGCGCCCCGCACGACCGGCAGCACGCCGCCCATGTGGTGCACGAGGTCGAGGCCGTCGCGGGTGGCGGTGGCGAGCCAGGTGTTCTCGGTCAGGACCCGCAGCGGGCGGATGCGACCGGTGATCGGTACGAGGCGGGTCGGGAAGGCCGCCACGACGTCCGGGTACGAGTGGCCGAAGGCGTCGAGCGCGTAGAGGGTGAGCTCGACGTCGTCGGGCCGGTCGGCCGCGATCTGTCGCAGCAGCGCGACCGTCGCGGTCTCGGTGCCGCCGACCCGACCGGGGACCAGCCACAGCAGGTTGCAGCCCACCCTCACGTCCGGACCACCTCCCGGTAGGCGGCGACGGTGCGCGCCGCCGTCACCTCCCACGTCCGCTCCGCCGCCCGCGCCCGCCCCGCGGCCCGCAGGCGGTCGGCCAGGTCGTCGTCGTCGAGCACCGCGGCCAGCGCGCCGGCGATGGCGTCCACGTCGGTCGGGTCGACCGCCAGGCCGGCGCCGCCTTCGACCAGCTCCTCGGTGGCGGTGCCGGCCGAGGTGACGACCGGCGCCCCCGCCCCCATCGCCTCGGCGACCGGGAGCCCGTAGCCCTCCCACAGGCTCGGGTAGCACATCACCGACGCCCCACGGTAGAGCGGCGCCAGGTCGGCCTCGGGGACGAACCCGGTCAGCCGGACCCGGTCGCCGAGCCGGGCCGCCGCGTCGCCGAGGGCGTCACCCCAGCCCTCGGGGCCGACGACGACCAGCTGCACGTCGCGGTGCGGCAGCCGGGCGAAGGCCTCGACCAGCCGGCGCAGGTTCTTGCGGGGCTCGAGCGTGCTGACCGACAGCACGTAGCGCCCCTCGATCCCGTAGCGGTGGCGGACGGCCTCGACGTCGGCGTCCGCGACCTCCACCGTGCGCATGCCGAGCGGCACGTGGCGCAGGCGCCCCGGGTCGACCCCGGCGTCCCGGCAGTCGGCCATGGTGGCCCGCGACGAGCAGAGCACGAGGTCGGCGTCGTCGATCACGCAGCGCAGGCCCGACTCGAAGAACCGGACGCCGTTGGGCGTGAACATCGACGGGTCCCGGCGCCAGGCGAGGTCGTGGAGCGTCACGACGAGCGGCGCCCGGCGGGGCGGCACGGCGTAGCCGGTGGCGTGGACGACGTCGACGGGGCCGGTCGCCCGCTCCACCGGCGGCCACCGCCACCGGTGCCAGCTGCGGTACAGCGCCAGGCGCGGCAGCGGCAGGTGCCGGACCGGGATGGTGGGCCGCCAGGCGGGCGCGGGCGGGCGACGGTGGCGGGCGGCGACGCCGACCTGGTCGACCCCGCCGGCGGCGGCGACCGCGGCCACCTGCTCGAGCGCGGCGCGCGCCGTCCCACCCGGGACGCGGTGCCAGCACTGCTCGATCACGACCGCCACGCGCATGGGCGGGCATCCTGGCACGCGGCGCCGCGGCCACGACACCCGGCCACCGGCGGCGCCGGAGGGGCCACATCGGGCGCGCCGGGCGGGCCGGTACGATCTTGGCCCATGTCCGAGTTCTGGTCCGATCGCACCGTGGTCGTCACCGGCGGTCGGGGATTCCTCGGGCGCGCCCTGTGCGCTCGCCTACGCGAGCGGGGGGTGGGCCGTCTCGTCGCTCCCTCGTCGGCCGACTACGACCTCCGGCGCCCCGACGACGTGGCCCGCCTCTTCGCCGACACGCAGCCCGACCTCGTCTTCCACCTGGCGGCCCGGGTGGGCGGCATCGGCGCCAACATGGCCCGCCCTGCGGACCTGTACCTGGACAACCTCCTCATGGGCACCTACGTCATCGAGGAGGCCCGCAAGGCCGGGACGCCGAAGACGGTCGTCACCGGCACCATCTGCTCGTACCCCAAGCACACGCCGGTCCCCTTCCGCGAGGACTCCCTGTGGCAGGGCTACCCCGAGGAGACCAACGCGCCCTACGGGGTGGCCAAGCTGGCGCAGCTCGTGCAGGCCCAGGCCAACCGGGCCCAGTACGGGCAGAACGTCATCTACCTCATGCCCACCAACCTCTACGGCCCCGGCGACAAGTTCCACCCGGCGGTCAGCCACGTCATCCCGGCCCTCATCAAGAAGTGCGTCGACGCCGTCGAGTCCGGCGCCGACCACATCGAGGTCTGGGGCACCGGGTCGGCGTCGCGGGAGTTCCTCTACGTCGACGACGCCGCCGAGGGCCTGGTGCTGGCGGCCGAGCACTACGACGGTCCCGACCCGGTCAACCTCGGCACCGACGAGGAGCTGCCCATCCGCGACCTCGCCACGATGATCGCCGAGCTGACCGGGTTCACGGGCGAGATCCGCTGGGACACCTCCAAGCCCGACGGCCAGCCCCGGCGACGGGTCGACCCCAGCCGGGCCGCCGAGCTGTTCGGGTTCAAGGCCCAGGTGCCCTTCGCCGAGGGCCTCCGCCGGACGATCGACTGGTACCTCACCCACCGCGAGGAGGCCCTGGCCCGCGACCACTGACCGGGCCCTGGCGGGGCGCCGGCCGGCACCTCAGCCCAGGGCCGAGCGGAACCAGTCCGCCGTGCGGGCGAGCCCCTCGCGCAGGTCGACCTCGGGCTCCCAGCCCAGCGCCGAGCGGGCGAGGGCGATGTCCGGGCGCCGCTGGACCGGGTCGTCGACCGGCAGCGGCTCGTGGACGATCTCCGAGTTCGAGCCCGTCACCTCGAGCACCAGCTCGGCCAGCTCGCGGATGGTGTACTCGTCCGGGTTGCCCAGGTTGACCGGCCCGGTGACGTCGCTGTCCAGCAGCGCGAGGACGCCGCGGATCTCGTCGTCGACGTAGCAGAACGACCGGGTCTGGCTGCCGTCGCCGTAGACCGTCAGCGGCTTGCCCCGCAGCGCCTGGACGAGGAAGTTCGACACGACCCGCCCGTCGTCGGCCCGCATCCGCGGCCCGTAGGTGTTGAAGATCCGCACGATGCGCACGTCGAGGCCGTGGTAGCGGTGGTACGCCATCGCCATCGCCTCGGCGAAGCGCTTGGCCTCGTCGTAGACGCCCCGGGGGCCGACCGGGTTCACGTGGCCCCAGTAGCTCTCGTGCTGCGGGTGGACCTGGGGGTCGCCGTAGACCTCGCTGGTCGAGGCGAGCAGGAACCGCGCCCCCTTGGCCTTGGCCAGCCCCAGGCTGTTGTGGGTGCCCAGGCTGCCCACCTTCAGGGTCTGGATCGGCATCTCCAGGTAGTCGCGGGGCGAGGCGGGGCTGGCGAAGTGCAGCACCGCGTCGACCGGCCCCGGCACCCAGATGAACGTGCTCACGTCGTGGCGGACGAACGTGAACCCGGGTCGGGCGAACAGGTGCTCGATGTTCGCGACGTCGCCGGTCAGCAGGTTGTCGAGCGCGACGACCTCGTCGCCCCGGTCGAGGAGGGCTTCGCACAGGTGCGACCCGAGGAAGCCCGCGCCGCCGGTGACGACGACGCGCGCCAACAGCGACCGATGCCGACGTAGGCGAAGCCGCGCCGCTCGAGCGCGGGCTTGTCGAGCAGGTTGCGGGCGTCGACGACCCGCGGCGCCCGCATGAGGCCCGCGACCTTGTCGAAGTCGAGCCAGCGGAACTCGTCCCACTCGGTGAGCACGGCCAGGACCTCGGCCCCGTCGCAGACCGAGTAGGGGTCGGCCGCGGGCTCGACGCCCTCGACCGCCCACTTGACGGCGGGGTCGTAGGCCCGGACCTCGGCGCCCTCCTCCCGCATCAGCGAGATGATGCGCAGCGCCGGCGACTCGCGGGTGTCGTCGGTGCGGGCCTTGAACGTGAGCCCCCACACCGCCACCGGCACCCCGTCGAGCGAGCCGCCCGCCATCGTGCGGATCTTGGCGACGACCCGCTTGAACTGGTCCTCGTTGACGGTGATGACGCCCCGCAGCAGGTCGAACGAGTAGCCGGCCCGGTCCGCGATGTGCACCAGCGCCCGGGAGTCCTTGGGGAAGCAGCTGCCGCCCCAGCCGGGGCCCGGCTTCAGGAACTCGTGGCCGATCCGCTTGTCGTAGCCCATGCCCAGGACGACGTCCTTGACGTCGGCCCCGACGGCCTCGCACACCGCGGCGATGGCGTTGACGAAGCTGATCTTCGTCGCCAAGAAGGCGTTGGAGGCGTACTTGATCGTCTCGGCCGAGGCCGGGTCGGTGACGATGATCGGGGCGGTGACGCCGATGTAGAGCGACGCCACCCGCACGGCCGCCGACTGGTCGTCGCTGCCGATGACGATGCGGTCGGGGTTGAGGAAGTCGTGGACCGCCGAGCCCTCGCGGAGGAACTCGGGGTTGGACACCACCGTGACGTCGTCCCGCCCGAGCACCCGCTCGACGACCCGGGTGGAGCCGACCGGGACGGTGGACTTGTTGACGACCACCGCCTCGCTCCGCAGGTGGGGGCCGATCTCGCGGGCGGCGGCCTCGATGTAGGACAGGTCGGCCGACCCGTCGTCGGCCTGGGGCGTCGGCACGCACAGGTAGGCGAACTCGGCGGACGGCGCCGCGGCGGCGGCGCCCACGACGAACCGGAGACGGCCGTCGGCCAGGCCCTCGCGCACGAGCTCCTCGAGCCCGGCCTCGACGATCGGGATCTCGCCGCGCTGGAGCCGGGCCACGCGCTCCTCGTCGATGTCGGCGCACACCACGTCGTGCCCCAACGACGAGAAGCACGCCGCCGTGGTGAGCCCGACGTAGCCCGCCCCGATCACTGCGATCTGCGCCACTGCACGACCTCCTGGGCCCGCGGTTCGTTGTCGAGGGCCGTCAGGCCCGCAGCACCGTCTCCGAGCCGCAAACGGTAGTGGCACCGGGGGCCGTGATGACCATTCCCCGCCCCTGCACCCCCGAAGCGCAGGCACGACACCCCGGCCGGCCCGGTGGCGCGCCGACCCTCTGGGCTAGCCTCGCGCGCCGTTGCGCCGCGACCGGGTCGCGGCCGACGACTGGCGCGGACTTGGGGGCCGCCTCACCCGCTCGACGATCGTCAGAGAGGTTCGCCGTGCGCAACGCACTCGGTGCCGTCCAATCGCTGTTGGTCCTCGGCGGGTCGTCCGACATCGGGGCCGCCATCGCCGAGCGGCTCGTCCCCGGCGGCTGCCGGCGCATCGTGCTGGCCGGCCGGGACCCGGAGAGGATGGAGCGGGTCGCCGAACGGCTCCGGGGCCTCGGCGCCGAGGTCGCGATCACATCGTGGGACGCGACCGACATCGAGGGCCACGGCGACGCCGTCAAGGCGGCCTGGGACGCGCTCCCCGGCGACGGGCCCGCGGACGTCGACGCGGTCGTGCTGGCGGCCGGCCAGCTCGGCGACCAGCAGGCGCTCGAGGACGACCCCGCGGCCGCGGCCCGGCTCGCGGTCGTGAACTACGCCGGGCCGGTGTCCACGCTGCTCCACGTCCGCCGGAGGATGGAGGAGCAGGGCCACGGCACGATCGTCGTGCTCAGCTCGGTCGCCGGCGAGCGGGTCCGCCGGTCCAACTTCGTCTACGGGTCGACCAAGGCGGCGCTCGACGGGTTCTGCCAGGGCCTCGGCGACGCCCTCGAGGGCACCGGCGTGGAGGTCGTGGTGGTGCGGCCGGGCTTCGTCCACACCAAGATGACCGAGGGCCGCACGGCCCCGCCGCTCGCCACCACGCCCGAGGCCGTGGCCGACGCCGTGGCCGCCGGCCTGGCCACCGGCAGGCACACGGTGTGGGTCCCGGGTACCTTCCGCTGGGTGATGTCCGTGTTCCGGCACCTCCCCCGCCCGCTGTGGCGCCGGCTCTCGGCCCGGATGTGAGGTGCTCCGCCCCGTGAGCACCGTGCCCGCCTCGTCGTCCTCACCGCCGGAGGTCGCCGGCGGCGAGGGCGCGCGCCCGGGCGCGCCGGGCGGGGTGGGGCCGGACGGCCACCGCCCGATGTCGCTGCCTGTCGGGCTGGTGCGCCTGGCCCGCCCCAAGCAGTGGGCCAAGAACGTGCTCGTGTTCGCCGCCCCGGCGGCCGCCGGCGTGCTGGACAACCGCGAGTGGGCACTCGACGCGCTGGTCGCCTTCGTCTGCTTCTGCCTGGCGGCGTCCGGCACCTACTACGTCAACGACGCCCGCGACGTCGAGGCCGACCGGCGCCACCCCACCAAGCGGCACCGACCGGTGGCCTCCGGTGCCGTCCCCGTGCCGCTCGCCTACCTCGGCGGCGCGCTGCTGCTCGCCGCCTCGGTCGCGCTCGGGTGGCTCGTCAACCGCGACCTGGCCATGACCATCGGCGGCTACATCGTGCTCACGACGGCGTACTCGTCGGTGCTCAAGCACGTCGCGGTCGTCGACCTGGTCGCGGTGTCCGCCGGGTTCGTCCTGCGGGCCATCGCCGGCGCGGCGGCCACCGAGGTGCCGATCTCCGACTGGTTCTTCATCGTCACGAGCTTCGGCGCGCTGTTCATGATCTCGGGCAAGCGCGCCGCCGAGGCCCAGGAGATGGGCGACGACGCCGGCGAGTTCCGCTCGGTGCTGGCCCACTACGGGCAGTCGTACACCGCCTACCTGCGGGCGGTGACCTCCGGCGCGGTGCTCGTCGCCTACTGCCTGTGGGCCTTCGAGAAGGCCGAGACGGTCGCCGGGTCGACCGTGCCCTGGTACCAGCTCTCGATCCTGCCCTTCGTCATGGGCGTGCTGCGCTACGCGCTGGTGCTCGACCAGGGGCGGGGCTCGGCGCCCGAGGACATCGTGCTCCACGACCGCCCGCTGCAGCTCATCGGCGTGGCCTGGGCGGTCGTCTTCGCCATCGGGGTGTACACGGCGTGACCGACCGACCCGCCGACGACCGGACCGACCGCACGCGCGGACCGAGCGACGCCCGCCGCCAGCTGCTCAGCGGCTGGGGGCGCAACCCGTGGTCCGCGGCCCACGTCGTGCGACCCACCAGCCCGGACGAGCTGGCGATGGCCGTCAAGACGGCCGGCCCCCGGGGCGCGATCGTGCGCGGCCTCGGCCGCTCCTACGGCGACCAGGCGATCAACGCCGGCGGTCTGGTCGTCGACGCCACCGCCGTGTCCGGGCTGCTCGAGCTCGACGAGCAGGCCGGCACCGCCCGGGTGCTGGGGGGCACGTCGCTCAAGCAGCTGCTCCGCCAGATCGTCCCCCAGGGCTGGTTCGTGCAGGTCACGCCCGGTACCAGCAACGTCACCGTCGGCGGGGCCATCGCCAACGACGTCCACGGCAAGGGCCACCACGCCACCGGCACCTTCGGCGCCCACGTCCACTCGATGGTGCTCGCCCTGCCGGACGGCACCCGCCGGGTGCTCACCCCGACCGAGACGCCGCGCGAGTTCTGGGCCACCTGCGGCGGCCTGGGCCTGACCGGCACCGTCGTCGAGGCGACGATCGGCCTGCGACGGATCGAGACCAGCCTCCTGAAGGTCGACAGCGACCGCGTACCCGACCTCGACAGCCTGCTGGCGCTGCTGCTCGAGGGCGGCCGCAAGTACCGCTACTCGGTCGCCTGGGTCGACTTCCTGGCCCGGGGCCGCTCCCTCGGCCGGGCGGTGGTCGACCAGGGCGACTTCGCGACGCTCGACGACCTGCCGGCCCGGGACCGGCGGCGGCGCGACCCGCTCGTCTACCGGCCGCTCCCGTCGGCGCCGTCGCTGCCGGTGGCGCCCAACTCGCTGCTGAACCGGGCCTCGATCGCCGCCTTCAACGAGTTCTGGTACCGCAAGGCGCCCCGGCGCCGCCGCGGCCACCTGACGACCATCGACAAGTTCTGGTACCCGCTCGACATGGTCGACAGCTGGCCCCGCATGTACGGCCGGCGGGGCTTCCTGCAGTGGCAGTGCCTGGTGCCCTTCGGCGCCGAGGAGACCATGCGGGAGATCGTCGAGGCGATCGCCAACCACCCGGCACCCAGCTTCCTGTCGGTGCTCAAGTACTTCGGGCAGGCCAACCCCGGCCCGCTGTCGTTCCCGGCGCCCGGCTGGACGCTCAGCATCGACGTGCCCACCGACGTCCCCGGGCTCGCGCCGCTGCTCGACCGGCTCGACGAACGGGTCGTCGAGGCCGGCGGGCGGATCTACCTGGCCAAGGACAGCCGGATGCGGCCCGAGCACCTGCCGCTCATGTACCCCCGGCTCGACGAGTGGCGCGAGGTGCGCGACGAGCTCGACCCCGAGCGCCGGCTGAACAGCGACCTCGCCCGCCGGCTGCGCCTGCTCGGCTGAGGGGACCGGCCCGTCAGCGGGTCAGCGCGGCGACCAGGCGGTCGAGGCTCTCGCGGTAGTGCGGCAGCAGCGGGAAGCCGGCCGCCCGCAACGCCAGGTTGTCGAGCACCGAGTTGGCCGGCCGGGGCGCGGGGCGGGGCGGGTCGAGCTCCGCGGTTCTGATGGGTCGGACGATCGACGGGTCGTGGCCCGCGCTCTCGAGGATCGCCCGCACGAACTCGTACCAGCTCACGGCGCCCTGGTTCGTGACGTGGAAGGTGCCCGGCACCCGGGCGGCCACGAGCCGGCGCAGCGCGACCGCGAGGTCGGCGGTGAAGGTCGGGTGCCCCCGCTGGTCGTCGACGAAGGCCAGCTCGGGCCGCTCGGCGGCCAGCCGCAGCACGGTCTTGACCATGTTGCTGCCGTGCTCGCCGCACACCCACGAGACGCGCACGACGGTGGCGCCCGGGGCGTGGGCGGCGACCTCGATCTCGCCGCCCCACTTCGACTGCCCGTAGACCGACTGGGGGTTGGGGCGGTCCCACTCGACGTAGGGCGTCGCCTTCGTGCCGTCGAAGACGTAGTCGGTCGAGACGTAGCAGAGGTGGGCGCCCACCCGGCGGCTGGCGTCGGCGACCCACCGTGTGCCGAGCGCGTTCACCCGGAAGGCCCGGTCGGGGTCGCCCTCGCAGGCGTCGACCGCCGTCCAGGCCGCGGCGTGGACGACGACGTCGGGGCGCACGCTCGTGATCGCCTGGTACACCTGGTCGCGGTCGGCGACGTCCAGGTCGGCGTGGGTGGCGGCGACCACCTCGTCGCCCTGCGCGGCGCAGTGGGCGTGCAGGTCGCGGCCGAGCTGGCCGCCGGCGCCGGTGACGAGGACCTTCACCGCGCCGTCACAGCCCGGCCCGCTCCTTGAGCGGGCGCCACCACCACTCGTTGTCGCGGTACCACTCGACCGTCGCCAGGAGCGCCTCGTCGAGGGTGTGCTTCTTGCGCCAGCCGAGGGCGGTCACCTTGTCGATGTTCACCGAGTAGCGGCGGTCGTGGCCGGGGCGGTCGGGCACGTAGTCGACGCGCTCCTCCCCCACCCCGAAGATCTCGAGCAGCTTGTCGACGAGGACGCGGTTGGGCGTCTCGTTGCCGGCCCCGATGTTGTAGATCTCGCCGGCCTCGCCCTTCTCGAGCACGAGGCCGA
>DATGPY010000233.1:0-13701 GCA_035304465.1 Acidimicrobiales bacterium
TTCGGGTCGGTGCCGGCGTTCGTCATCGAGGGCGGCAAGGAGGCCGGCCAGCGCTTCGTCGAGGCGCTGACCCTGCACAGCCACGTCGCCAACATCGGCGACGTGCGCAGCCTCGCCATCCACCCGGCCACGACGACCCACAGCCAGCTCACCGAGGAGGAGCAGCTCGCCGCGGGCGTCGACCCGGGCCTGGTGCGCCTCTCGGTCGGCCTCGAGTCGATCGACGACATCATCGCCGACCTCGAGCAGGGCTTCGCCGCCGCCAAGGTCTGACGCGACGCCACCGGCGAGCCCGACGGCGTGGGACCGGCCCGGCGCCGGTCCCACGCCGCGCTCCGGCCCCGTGCCCGCGCCCGGCGTGGTTTGATGGGCTCCCCGCGGCCGCCCGACGAGGAGGGCCCATGGACCGCCTGAGCCCGCTCGACGCGTCGTTCCTCCACGTCGAGGACGACGTCAACCACATGCACATCGGGGCGATCGGCATCTTCGCCGGGCCGCCGCCGGGCATCGACGAGTTCCGCCGCAGCCTCGCCGGCCGCCTGCACCGGGTGCCCCGGTACCGCCAGCGCATCCGCACCGTGCCGCTGGGGCTCGGCCGCCCGGTGTGGGTCGACGACCCCAACTTCCGGATCGACCACCACGTGCGGCACACCGCGCTCCCCCGGCCGGGCGGCGACGTCGAGCTGGAGCGGCTGGTCGGCCGGGTCATGTCCCAGCGCCTCGACCGGGCCAAGCCGCTGTGGGAGATGTGGGTCGTCGAGGGCCTGGAGGACGACCGGTGGGCGCTCGTCGCCAAGGTCCACCACTGCCTCGTCGACGGCGTCTCCGGCGCCGAGCTGCTGGCGGTGACCCTCGACCTCGGCCCCGAGCCCCCGGCCCCGGTCGAGGACGCCTGGCGGCCGGGCCCACTCCCCTCGCCCGCCCGCCTGGCCCGCGACGCCGCCGTGGACCTGGCGACCAGCCCCTACGAGCAGGCCCGGGCCGCCGGCGCGGTGCTGCGGCGCCCCGGCCGGGTGATCGACGCCGCCCGGGAGCTCGCCCGGGGGTCGGTGGCGCTGTCGGGCCTCGTGCACCCGACGCCGCCGACCAGCCTCAACGGGCCGATCGGCCCGCACCGGCGCTACACGTGGACCGCGCTGCCGCTCGCGGACGCCAAGGCCGTTCGCCGCCGCCACGGCGGCACCCTCAACGACGTCGTGCTGGCGCTGATCACCCGGGGGTTCCGCGACCTGCTGCTGGCCCGGGGCGAGGACGTGCACGGCCGGGTGCTGCGGTCGCTCGTGCCGGTGTCGGTGCGGCCCCGCGACGAGGGCGGCACCGCCGTCGGCGACGGCACCCTGCAGAACCGGGTGTCGGCCATGTTCGCCGAGCTCCCCGTGGGGATCGACGACCCGGTCGCGCGGCTGGGCGCCGTCGGAGCCCAGCTCGCCGACCTCAAGCGGTCGAAGCAGGCGGTCGCCGCCGAAGCCCTCACCTCGCTCGGGGGCTTCGCCCCGGCGATGCTCCTGTCGCTCGGCATGCGGGGCGCGACCCGGGCCGCCCGGCGGTCGGGCCACCTCGACACGGTCACGACCAACGTGCCCGGGCCCCAGTTCCCGCTCTGGTCGTGCGGGCGCCGCCTCGTGCGGGCGCTGCCCTACGTGCCGCTCGCCGCCCCGCTGCGGGTGGGGGTCGCGATCTTCAGCTACGACGGCGAGCTGACCTTCGGCGTCACCGCGGACGCCGACACCGCCGGCGACGTCGACGTGCTGGCCCGCGGCATCCGGGCCGAGCTCGACGACCTGCTCGCGCACGCCCCGGCACCCGCGCCCGCGGCGGGGTCCGGCGCGGAGGCGGGCGTGTCGCCCCCGGCGGCCGTCCCTACCATCGACGCCGTGAGCACGCCGAAGCTGTACCACAACCCCCGCTGCGGCAAGTCCCGGGCCGCCAAGGACCTCCTCGAGGAGAGGGGTGTCGAGGTCGAGGTCGTCCAGTACCTGAAGACGCCGCCGTCGCGCGCCGACCTGGAGGCGATCGTCGCCGGGCTCGACGGCGACCCGCAGGAGCTGGTCCGCACCAAGGACCCCAAGTTCAAGGCGCTCGGCGTGGACCCCGCCGGCCTCACCGACGCGACGGCCGTCGTCGACCTGCTGGTCGAGCACCCCGAGGTGATGGAGCGCCCGGTGCTGGTCGTCGACGGCCGGGCCGCCATCGGCCGTCCCCTGGAGCGGATCGAGGCGCTGCTGGGCTGACGGCCCCGGCGCGCCGGTGCCCGCGGGCGGCGGCCCACCCGCGGGCACCGAGGAGGCGGAGGTGGGCTCAGGCGCCGCTCGCGCCGACCGCCTCCCGCTCGCCCGGCTCGTCGGCCTCGGTGAGGTCGACGAGCGGCTCGGCGTGGCCCTCCACGTCGAGGTTCGGGAGGATGCGGTCGAGCCACCGCGGCAGCCACCAGTTGCGGTCGCCGAGCAGCTCCATGGTGGCGGGCACGAGCAGCATCCGGACGATCGTGGCGTCCAGCAGGATCGCCGCCGCCAGCCCCGTGCCCATCAGCTTCATCACCCGGTCGTTCTCGAGGATGAAGCTGCCGAACACGAACACCATGATCGCCGCCGCGGCCGTGATGACCTTGGCCGTGGCCGCCAGGCCGTCGGCCACCGAGGTGCGGCTGTCGCCGTTGCGGGTCCACTCCTCGCGCACCCGGGACAGCAGGAACACCTCGTAGTCCATGGACAGGCCGAAGACGATGGCGAAGAGCATCATCGGCGCCCAGGGCTCGATCGGCGCCGGCTGCACGCCGGTGATGTCGCTGAGCCACCCCCACTGGAACAGGGCGACGGCAATGCCGTAGGCGGCGCCGATCGACAGCAGGTTCATCACCACCGCCTTGAGCGGCACCAGCACCGATCGGAACACCACCATCAGCAGCACGAACGACAGGGCGAGCACGGCGGTGAAGAACCAGACCATCCGCGACTCGAGGTAGTCGGAGAAGTCGATGTTCGTCGCCACCATGCCGGTGATCGACACGTCGATGCCGGCCTCGCCCTCGACCGGCGGCAGCACGTCGTCGCGCAGCCGCTCCACCAGCTCGTTGGTGGCCGCGTCCTGCGGACCGGTCGTGGGGACGACCTGCCACAGCGCGGCGGTCGGGTCGGCCTCGTCGTTGAGCACCGGCGGCGAGGCGAACGCCACGCCCGGGTCACCGGCGACCGCCGCCGTCACGGCCTCGAGGTCGTCGACGTCGGTGCCCGCCGGCAGCTCGGCGGCCAGCGTGAGCGGGCCGTTGAAGCCGACGCCGAACCCGGCGACCAGCATGTCGTAGGCCTGCTTGGTCGAGGTGTCGTCCGGGTAGTTCGACTCGTCCGAGGTGCCGAGGCGCAGGCTGAACACCGGCAGCGCCAGGAGGACGAGGGCGCCGGCGCCGACCAGCGCGGCGGTCCACGGGTGGTGCTGGATCACCCGGCTCCACCGGAACGCCGCCGTCTCCCGCCGCGGCTTGGGCGGCCGCCGGGGCACGTCGTTCGTCAACGGGCGGAGGAACGAGCCGGCGAGCAGGACCAGCCCCGCCAGCACGAAGCCGGCGACCGCCAGCCCGCCGATCTTGAGGCCGACGCCGGCCAGGCCGATCGCCGTGCAGCCGGCGGCGACGAGCCCCCGCCAGCGGGTGCGCTCGACGTTGTCGCCGGCGAACCCGATGAGCGCCGGCAGGAGCGTGAGCGACGCGGCGACCGTGATGGCCACGACCATGGCCGCGCCGAGCGCCAGGCCCGACACGAAGGTCACGCCGATCAGCAGCATGCCGAGCAGCGAGATGACGACGGTCGTGCCCGCGAACAGCACCGAGCGGCCGGCGGTGTCGACCGCGATGGCCGTCGCCTCCCGCACCGTGTGCCCGGCGTGCCGCTGCTCGCGGTAGCGGGTGACGATCAGCAGCGCGTAGTCGATGCCCACGCCGAGGCCGATCATGATGCCGATGAAGCTGGCCATCTCCGGCACGGTGAACACGTGGCTGAGGGCCACCAGCACCGAGGTGCCGATGCCGATGCCCAGCAGCGCCGTGCCGATGGGCAGGCCCATTGCGAGCACCGACCCGAAGGCCAGCACGAGGATGACGATGGCGAAGGCGACGCCGAGGATCTCGGAGGAGGGCTCCTCGAACTCGGCGAAGATGAAGCCGCCCATCTCGATGCGCAGGCCCTCGACGTCGGGCGCCGCCTCGAGGATGGCGTCACGGATCTCGCCGGCCCGCGTCCACTCGATGTCGTCGGGCAGCTCCACCTCCGCGTAGGCGATGCGGCCCGCGAAGTCACCCTCCGAGGAGATCTGCCGCTCCCCCTCGGGCGTGTAGGGGCTGATCACGCGGTCGACGTCGGGCAGCTCGGCCGTCTCGTCGAACAGCTGCTGCATCGCCTCCCGGACCTCGGGGTCGTCGACCCCCTGCTCGGCCGAGTAGACGATCGTGCCGGTGATGCCGGTGCCGGCACCGCCGAAGTGCTCGTCGAGGACGTCGAAGCCCGTCCGGGACTCGACGTCGGGCATGTTGAACTCGTCGCGGTAGGCGTTGCCCGCGCCCTGCGCGGCGCCGCCGATCAGGAAGACCGCCACCCACAGGCCGAGCACGAGCCTGCGGCGGTCATGGCACCAGGTGCCGAGTCGAGCGAACACGAGGGGGGCCTCCAATCGATCGGGTGGGGGCGGTCCGTCGGCGGCTCAGACCGGCAGCCCTGCGGGAACTCATCGATGGCGGGCGCGATGATCGCCGGGCCCCGAGGGGCCCGGCGATCGATTTTCCCGTGGAGGTCGGAGGCCCGGTGACCGGGTGGGCCGGTCAGGCGTCCTTCGTGCGCTTCATGTGGACGAGGCCCAGGACGACCAGCACGGCCATGATGGCGGCGCCGGCGTAGGCGACCCAGGCGGCGATGCCGGCGATCCGGCCGACCGTCGACCAGGCGAAGCTCGACAGCAGCAGACCCCGCAGCGTCTCGCCCCGGAACAGGGTGTCCCGCTGGCGCTTCAGCTCGTCGGCCCGGGCCTGCAGCTCGGCGACCTCCTCCTCGGGGGCGCCGCGCTCGATGGCCTCCTCGACGGCGGCCTGGGCGCCGCGGTCGTCGATCTCGGCGTACCGCTTGCCGTCGGCGATCTCCTCCAGGTGGCCGTTGATGTAGCTGGCGTAGGCCTCGGCCTCGGGGCCGGTGGTGACCTGCTCGCCCGCGTACTGGACCAGGTCGTCGCGGCCCTCCGCGCGGAGGCTCTCCTCGTCGGGGAAGAAGATCCGCTGCGCCGACAGCTCGTCCCGGACGTAGTCGTCCGCGAAGTTGGCGCCCCAGCTCAGCAGGCCGCCGGCCAGGGCGAACACCACCATGGCGACGACACCGAAGCTGGTCAGCAGCTTGTCGATCGTCCGCCGGGGGAGCCGGATCACCTCGATCTCCGGCATCTGGGCGGGGGGCCGACCGTTCTTGCCGACCCGGGGTTCGGTCGCGATGCTCATCGTCGCACCTCTCTGGCTCGCATCTGGCGATTCGGCGATCCGATCGCTGAGCTCACCGTACGGAGGGGCCGCGACGGTCAGTAGGGCCGGAGGTCCCCTGGGTGGCGGGACGGTCGGGGGGACGAAGGTCCCACCGGCCCGGGCGCGCGACGATGGGCGCGACGCCGAGGGGGAGGACCGACATGGACCTGCAGGCGCTGCAGGACAGGGTGGAGATCACCGACCTGCTGCACCGCTACGCGCGGGCGCTCGACACGAAGGACTGGGACCTGCTCGCCTCGGTCTTCACGCCCGACGCCCACCTCGACTACACGAGCTCCGGCTGCCCGGCGGGGCCCCGCGACGAGGTCGTGCCCTGGCTGGCCCGGGCCCTGGAGCCGGTGCCCATGACCCAGCACCTCATCACCAACGTCGAGATCGACCTCGACGGCGACCGGGCCACGGTGCGGGCGCTGTTCCACAACCCGCTGCAGCTGCCGGGCATGCCCGGCGTCAGCCACTGCGGCGGCACCTACGAGCACGAGGTCGTGCGCACACCCGAGGGGTGGCGGAGCCGGCGCCTCGTCGAGACCATGCTCTGGTCGTCCAACCCCGTGCCGCCGACGATGCCGTCCCCGGTGGACGGGGACGCGGGGTCCGGCTGAGGTCCGCCCGGGCGGGTGCCGATCAGCGCCCGGCACCCGGCCTGGCCGCCCGCGCCAGCCGGCCCGACCGCAGCGCGGCCCGATCGACCTGGTCGAGGCTGGTGACCACGAGGTCGGCACCGGCGCCGGCCAGCAGGTCGGCGTCGCCGGCCCGGGCGATCCCGACCGCCGCCATGCCGCCGGCCTTGGCCGCTCGGACGCCCGCGGCGGCGTCCTCGACGACCAGCGCGCCCGGCGGCGCGACGCCGAGCTCTGCCGCGGCGGCCAGGAACATGTCGGGGTGGGGCTTGCCGTGGGGGAAGTCGCGCCCCGAGACGTCGACGTCGAAGTAGTCGAGCAGCGTGAGCCCCGGGGTGACGCTCGGCGCGTCGATGCCGTGCTCGGCGGCGAAGCGGTCGAGGCGGATCCGCCGCAGCAGCAGCCCGGCGTTCTTGGACGACGAGGCGGCCGCCAGCCGCAGCCCGGCCTCCTTCACGTCGATCACCAGCCGCAGGGCGTCGTCGTAGGCGGTGAACCTGCCGGCCTCGATGAGGCGCACGACCATCGCCTGCTTGCGGTCGGCGTAGGTCTCGACCCGGGCGTCGACGTCGGGCACGCCGAAGTGCTCCAGTGCCGCCCGGGCCCCCGCCAAGCGGGGCTTGCCCGAGACCTCGGTCTGGTACACGAGCGACGTGAAGGCGTCCGGGGTCCAGGTGGTGCGCCCGCGGATGTCGGACCAGTCGCCCTCCATCAGCTCCCGCAGCGACTCGCGCCAGGCCGCCTCGTGGGGCGAGTCCACGAGCACGCCGTCGACGTCGAAGATGGCTCCCTCGAACCCGGCCATCCGGGCAGCGTCGCCCCACGCGCCGACCGTCGTCAACCGGTGCGCCGCCTGCCCGGGCCGCGCCCGGCGGACCGGGGTCGCGCTACTGGTCGGCGACCATGAACTCGATGCGGCCGTCGGCGTCGACCGCCGCCTCGAGGATCTTGTCGTCGAGCGCCGCCGCCGCGACCGGCTCCAGGTAGACCCGGGCACCCTCGTTCTCGACCACCTGGTCGCCCTCCTCGGGCATGAGGGCGGGCGTGACGGTGAGCTGGCCGCTGCCGGTCTCGTCGGCAGCGATGCGCAGGCCCGAGACCTCGGGCCGGTCCGGGTGGTGCACCAGGTTGGCGATCGCGGCGGTGGCGGTCTCGGAGAGCTGGAGCATGGCAGTTCCTCGGCTGAGTGGGATGACTGGTCCCCGGGGCTACCCGCTCCGCCGGGAGCTAAACACCGCACTCGGGGGCGACGGCCCGCTGCCCGTGCTCTGTAGGGTGACCGGGTGAAGCCGGTCGATGTGCTGGGCCTGAACGTCGAGGTCGGCAGTGGCGAGCCCATCGTCCTGCTGCGCGAGGTCGACGAGCCCCACCGCGTGCTGCCGATCTCCATCGGCGGCCGGGAGGCGCTGGCCATCGCCATGGCGCTGAGCGGCGAGGAGCCGCCCCGCCCGCTCACCCACGACCTGCTCGCCATGATCATCGACACGCTGGACGTCACCGTCGAGCGGGTCGAGGTGACCGCCATCCGCGACGGCACGTTCCTCGCCGAGCTGGTCGTCCACGGGCCGGCCGGCGGGGCGCTGATCGACAGCCGGCCCTCCGACGCCATCGCGCTGGCGCTGCGGGTCGACGCCCCGCTCTTCGCCAGCGAGGAGGTCCTGGACGAGGCGGGCGCGGTGCTGGTGGTGGAGGACGAGGACGGCGGCACCGACGTCGAGGTCGGCGCCGCCGGCGAGGTCGACCCGGAGGAGCTCGAGCGGTTCCGGTCGTTCCTCGAGTCCATCGACCCGGCAGACTTCGGCACGGTCGGCGAGACCGGTGACGAGCCGGACGCCGGGCCCGACGACCCCGAGCGCTGACGCCGCCCGCCCGGTCAGGGCCGGGCGTCGAGGAACGCCAGCGCGGCGTCGATGAAGCCGAAGTCCTTCGGGGTGGCGAAGTGGTCGACGCCCCGGAGCGGCCGGAACGTCGCGTTCGGCAGCGCCTCGACCAGCGGGTCGGCGGGACCGGCGAAGTCGCGGTCGCCGAGCACCACGAGCACCGGGCAGGTCACCTTGGCCAGCACGTCGGCGTCGAGGCGCGGGCGACGGCTGCGGATGAACGCCGCCAGGGCCGCCCGGTCGACCCCGGGCTGGGCGGCGAGGCCGGCGAAGTACTGCACGACCGGCGAGTCGGACGTGCTGCGGCCCTCGATCGCCGCGGCCACGACCTCGGAGGCGTCCTCGTCGCGGAACAGGTTGGCCCCGACGCCGGCGACGACGATGCGGGAGAAGCGGTCGGGGTCCTGCGCGGCCAGCGTCAGGACCACCCGGGCGCCCATCGAGAACCCGACGGCGTCGACCGGCCCCTCCGGCAGCCGCGCGGCGACCTCGGCCTCGACGGCCTCGTAGGCCGCGGGGTCGTGGGGCTTGTCGGCCTCGCCGTGGCCGAGCAGGTCGGGGGCGATGACCTCGCGCCCGGCGTCCCGCAGCAGGTCGATCCAGCCGTTGTCCCCCCACGTCCTGGCCGCCGAGGTGGCGAAGCCGTGCACCAGCAGGACCGGTTCGTCGCGCATGGCCGGCCTTTCTAGTCGGCGCCCCGGGCATGGCGGTGCCGCGGCCGGGGTACGCCCGGCGCATGCCGCACGCGGAGGTGCGGGCGCTCCTGGTGCCCCTCGACGGTTCCGACTTCTCGGCGGCCGCCGTCCCGGTGGCCGCCGACCTGGCCCGGCGGTTCGGCGGCCGCGTCGACCTGCTCAGCGTCGTCGACCCCGACGGTGACCGCGAGGCGCGCGAGCGCGAGCTGGCGGCCCTGACCGTGCCCGGCGTCGAGCTGACCCGCACGGTCGTCGCCGCGGGCGACCCGGCCGCAGCCATCGGCGAGGCCTTGGGCACCGGCGACCGGGTGGTGTGCATGGCGACCCACGGCCGGGCGCGGTCGGCCGCGCTGGTCGGGTCGGTGGCGCACGACGTCATCACCCGGAGCCGGGCGCCGCTGATCCTCACCTGCCCGTACGTGCGCCCGGTGGGCGGCGGGCGCGGGGTCCTCGGCTGCGTCGACCCGTCGGACACCTCGGGCGCGGTCGTGCCGGCGACGCTGGAGTGGGCCCGGCGGCTCGGCGAGCCCGCCGTCGTGGCCACCGTGGCCGAGAACGTGCCCGCCCCGGTGACCGGCGGCCCGGTGCGGCGGGCGTTCGGCCCCGACGGTGACCCGCAGCGCTTCCTCGACGAGGTGGTGGCCGAGGCCGGGGTCGAGGGCGACGTGACGACCCGGGTCGTCGAGGACCCGATCAGCGTGTGGAGCGGCCTCTACCACCACCTGCGCCAGCGACCGGCGACGCTCCTCGTCGTCTCGACCCGGTCCCGGCGCGGGCTGGCCCGGGCCGCGCTCGGCAGCGTGGCGGCCCAGATCGTCCGCCACAGCCCGGCCCCCGTCCTGCTCGTGCCCCGCCGCCCCCACGGCGAGCCCGACGGCTGAGCGGCGCGACGCCGCCGTCCGCAGCCGTCCTCGCGGGGACGTCCGCGGCGCGACGCCGGGGCCGGGGCGGGCGCGGGAGCCGGCGCCGTCCTCCTCGCCGACCGGCCGGCCGACCTCGAGTCGATCTGTCGTCCGACCCGATCTCCGTGGCCGCCCGTCCCCGGCCCGCCGGTCCGACGGCGTCGGGGGTCCGCCCCGTCGGGCCGCACCGGCGGGCCCGCCGCGGGAGGTCAACCGGGTCGCCGCCCGGCTCCGACCGGCTCTCGGACGGACGCCTGGTCGGCCGGCACCGGCCGGGGCGCGGGCGCCGGGCGCACCGTCGCGGGCGGGATGCGGCGATGGCGGCGCCGCCACGCCACCGCGGCGCCCACGAGGAGCGCGCCGGCCGCGGCGGCCCCCAGGCCGAGCGGCAGCCGGACGGTGGCCAGCAGGACCTGGTCCCGCAGGCCGGCGACCGTGTCGGCGACCTCGGCCACCGACGCGGGGGTCTGGGCGTAGTCGACCGCGTACACCGGGATCGCCGGACCGGTCCCCAGCGCCTCCAGGCCGGCCGCCGCCTCGACCGCCCCGGGGACCTCGGGGTGGCGCCGGAGGAGGTCGCCGAGCGCGGCCAGCGGTCCCGGGTCGGGCCGGGCGCCGAGCTGCTCGCTGACCTCGACCCGGACCTGGGCGCCGGTCACCGGCTCGATGGCCGCCCGCCCGGTGAACGACAGGACGTAGTCGAGCCCGACCGGCTCGGCCGTGAGCGCGGCGAGGGTCGCCGCGCCGGCGGGGTCGAGCGCCGGTGCCAGGGCGGCGAGGGCCCCGCCGAGGTCGACGCCGTCGCCGGCCGCGGCCACGTGGGGCGCGAGCTGGTCGACCGTGAGCGACCGGGGCAGCGCCGCGGCCTTCCCCAGCTCGTCCAGGTAGGCGTCGGTCACCGGCGCCTCGGTGACCTCCGCGGTGAACCAGTTGACCTCGAGGCCCTCCACCTCCCCGGCGGGGTCGCCGCCCGCCGGCACCATGTCGTAGGTGTCGTCGATCTCGTTCTGGTAGATCGGGTACGAGTCGTCGGGCCCGGTGCCGAACGGCAGGTTGACGCGGTACGCGCCGGACCGGTCGACGACGTTGCCCGGCTCGAAGGCGTAGGCCCGGTCGTCGGCGACGTTCTCCAGCGTCGAGCGGTCCATGACGTACTGGTTGGTCTGGGTGGTGTCGATCAGGTCGCCGGCGCGCTGCTCGATCGTCTCCCGCACGACGACGCGGGTGGCGCCGCTCTCCTCGCCGATCGCCTCGATCCGGCGGTCGACCGACAGCGGGAGCTCGAGCGGCTCGGTGAGCGGCGCGGCGCTCACCGGGTCGACGAGGAGCGTGAACGTGCCCTCGTAGCTCGGTGTCGCCACGAGGTCGGTCGGGTACTTCACGACGGCCGGGACGCCCACCACCAGCCAGGCGACGGCGGCGAGGGCGAACCCGGCGGCGACGGCGAGGGCCGTCCTCGGATACCCCCGGCGAACGCCGCTGCGGGTGGTCCTGCGGTGCATGGCCCCTCCTCTCCCCTCCATCGGACGCCCTCGGCGGGGGCGGGGACCACGGCCGAGCCGCCACTCCTCCGCAGGACCTTGGTCACCGGTCGCGTGCGTTGACGGCGAGCGGCCGGCCGCTACGCTGCGAGGCTCCCGGACCTGTGGAGGCCCACGACATGGTGGACACCCGACGGTTCGAGACGACCTTCGCCATGCTCGACAAGGACGGCGACGGACGCGTCTCGGCGGCCGAGTTCAAGGAGATCATGGCGACGCTCGGCGTCACCTACACCGACGAGAGCGCCGCCAAGGCGATCTCCATGATGGACGCCGACGGCGACGGCCTCGTCACCCTCGAGGAGCTCGCCACCTACCTGAGCGGGGAGCGCGCGCCGCGGCCGACCGACACCTGAGCGCCACGCACGCCGGCCGCTGGCCCTCCCGCCCCGGCGCCGTCACCAGCGACCGGGCCACCCCGGCGGGGGCGGCGGAGGCGGCGGCGGGGGATGCGGCGGTCGGTACCAGCCGCCGGCGCGGTGGCCCGGCGGCGGGCGCAGCGGCTCCGGGGGCCGACGCACGTTCCGCAGCAGCCAGGCGACGGCGACGCCGAACACGAACCCGCCGACGTGCGCCATCCAGGCGACCCCCTCGTTGGGGTCGGTGAGGAACTGGAAGGCGAACCAGAGGCCGAGCAGCCACTTGGCCCGCACGTCGACGACCGTGACGAAGGCGATGAAGAAGACGAGGGTCCGGATCGGCGCGTTCGGGTACCAGACGAGGTAGGCGCCCATCACCGCCGCGATGGCGCCGGACGCCCCCACGACGGGCACGGTCGAGCCGGGGTCGATCGCCACGTGGGCGAGCGTCGCGGCGACGCCGCCCGCCAGGTAGAAGAGGACGAAGCCGACCTTGCCCAGCCGGTCCTCGACGTTGTTCCCGAACACCCAGAGGAACAGCATGTTGCCGGCCAGGTGGGCGACGCCTCCGTGCAGGAACATCGACACCAGCACGGCGAGCCAGACGTCCTTGCCGGGCTCGTAGGGCGGCGAGGCGGGCGAGCCGACGCCGCAGGCGCTGTCGTCGCCGAAGCGGAAGGTCGCCACGACCTCGTCGACCGACAGCGGCTCGCCGCTCGTCAGCTCGCAGGGGATGGCGGCCCACCGCAGCGTGAAGTCGACGTCCTCGGTCGTGCTCGACCACGGCGTCGGCTGCCAGAACAGGAACGCCGCGACGCAGGCGGCGAGGATCAGCCACGTGACGACCGGCACCGACCGGGCCGGGTTCTCGTCCCGCAACGGCAGCACAGGGCTGCACGCTACCGAGGCGCGCCGCCATCGACGCCGCCCGCACCCGGCGGTTCGACGCCGCCCGCGGCGGGTAGCCCGGCGGCGCCGGCCGGCCCGTCGCCGCCGGCGCGAGGAGACGACGATGAGCGAGCAGCAGCGACCGCCGCAGTCCCAGGAGCCTCCCGGCACGACCGATGAGATGACGCCCCGGCCGAAGGACGAGATGGCCGACTACGAGGGGCGGGGCCTGCTGACCGGCCGGAAGGCGCTGATCACCGGCGGTGACTCCGGCATCGGCCGGGCCGTGGCGGTCGCCTTCGCCAAGGAGGGGGCCGACGTCGCCATCGCCTACCTCTCCGAGCACGAGGACGCGGAGCACACCGTCGCGCTCGTCGAGGCCGCTGGGCGGCGCGCCGTCGCCGTCCCCGGCGACCTGTCCGAGGAGGCGGCGTGCCGCCACGCCGTCGCCACGGCCGTCGAGCAGCTGGGCGGTCTCGACCTGCTGGTGAACAACATCGCCCGGCAGCGCCCTGTCGACTCGCTGGCGGAGGTGTCGACCGAGGAGTGGGAGGCGACCTTCCGCACCAACGTCCACAGCTACTTCTGGTGCACGCAGGCGGCGCTGGAGCACATGCCCGACGGCTCGGCGATCATCAACACCGGCTCGGTGAACGGGCTGCGGGGCAACAGGTCGCTGCTCGCCTACGCCACCACCAAGGGGGCGGTGCACGTCTTCACCAAGTCGATGGCCCAGGCGCTGCTCGACCGGCGCATCCGGGTCAACTGCGTGGCGCCTGGGCCGGTCTGGACCCCGCTCATCCCGGCGACGATGCCGCCGGAGAAGACCGAGTCGTTCGGCAGCCACGCCACGATGGACCGGGTCGCGCAGCCCGACGAGATCGCGCCGTCCTTCGTGTTCCTGGCCTCGGAGCGGATGTCGGGCTACTTCACCGGCCAGGTGCTCGCCCCGGTCGGGGGCGAGACGCACCCCGGCTGAGCCGCCCGTCCGGGCGGCCGGCCGCCTTCGGCGCGGGCGCGGCCCCACGGGGCGGTGCGGCGGTCACGCCGCGCTCGGTGTCGCGTTGCGCAGCAGCGCCTCGTTGGGCTCGGGCGGCAGCTCGGTGAGCGGCGTGGCGACCTCGGAGACCCGGGGCCCGAGCTGCGCGGCGCGGGGGGCGAGGGCGTCGAGGTCGAAGTCGTAGAGCTCGGCGGCGTTCTCGCCCAGGATCTTGCGCAGGTCCTCCTCGGGCCAGTCGGAGAACACCTGCCGGAGCGCCTCCCTCGTGTAGGGGTACGTGCCCTCGTCGTGGGGGTAGTCGCTG
>DATGPY010000234.1:0-6749 GCA_035304465.1 Acidimicrobiales bacterium
CGTTGTGGTGGGTGACGAACGGCCGGGCCATCGCCCCACCGGGGATCGGGTGGAAGACCGGGGTCTCGACCTCCATGAACCCCCGGTCCTCGAGGAAGCGCCGGGTCAGCGACATGATCCGGCTCCTGGCCTGGAACACCCGCCGGCTCGACTCGTTGGCCCACAGGTCGGCGTAGCGCTGCCGGTAGCGCATGTCGGTGTCGGTGATGCCGTGCCACTTGTCGCCGAACCCCCGGCGGGCCTTGGCCAGCAGCTGCCACCGCTCCACCCGGACCGACAGCTCGCCCTTCTTCGACCGGACCACCTCGCCGGTGGCCACGATCCAGTCGCCGAGGTTGAGGGCGGTCAGCTCGTCGTAGCGCTCGGTGCCCTTGGCGGTGGCCATCAGCTGGATGGCGCCGCTCGAGTCGCGCAGGGTGGCGAAGGACAGGCGGCCCATGTCGCGCCGCAGCATCACGCGGCCGGCCACCGTCGCCGTGACGCCCGAGCCCTCGCCCGCGGGCAGGCCCTCGTGGGTGGCGTGGAGGTCGGCCGCGCGGTCGGTGACCTCGACGCGGTAGGGCGGGCGGAACGTCGTGTCGGCGTCGTCGCTCACTGGTTCTTCTCGTAGATCAGTCGGAGGCCGTGGAGTGTGAGCCAGGGCTCGTGGTGGGTGATCGTCGTCGACAGGGGCGTGATCAGACCGGACAGGCCGCCCGTGGAGACGACGTGGGCCTTCTCGCCGAGCTCGTCCTCGATGCGCTGCACCATGCCGTCGACGAGCGAGGTGTACCCGAAGATGACGCCCGACTGCATCGACTCGACCGTCGACCGGCCGATGGCGCGGCGGGGCTCGACGAGCTCCACCCGGCGCAGCGCCGCGGCCCGGGCGAACAGGGCGTCGAGGCTGATGTCGATGCCGGGGAAGATGGCGCCACCCAGGTACTCGCCCCGCGTCGAGATGGCCTCGAAGGTCGTGGCGGTGCCGAAGTCGACGACGATGATCGGCCCGCCGTAGAGGTCGAAGGCCGCCACCGCGTCGGCGATGCGGTCGGCGCCGACCTCCTTCGGGTTGTCGTAGAGGATCGGCAGCCCCGTGCGGATGCCCGGCTCGACGACGACCGCCTGCGTGCCGAAGTAGCGCTCGCTCATCCGCCGCAGCGCCCCGGTGACCCGGGGCACCGACGAGCAGACGGCGACGCCGGCGATGTCGTCGTCGAACGAGAACTCGTGGAAGCCCAGGAACTCCTGGATCACCAGCGCGTGCTCGTCGGCCGTGCGCTCGGCGTTGGTGGACACCCGCCAGTGGTCGAGCAGGTGGGTGTCGGCCAGGCGCTTCTCGACGTTGTGGGCGTTGTCCGGCTCCAGGTCGTACAGACCGATGACGGTCTGGGTGTTGCCGACGTCGATGGCCAGGAGCATCACGGCCGGGAGGCTACGCGGGCCGGTGGCGGGCGCACGAACCGCCGGGCCCCGCCGGCGGGCCGGCGGGGCCCGGTCGGCGCCCGGTCAGCCGGGCACGACGTCCAGCCCGATGTCGAGCACCGGGGCCGAGTGCGTGAGCGCC
The DNA here is from genome assembly GCA_035304465.1 of Acidimicrobiales bacterium. Taxonomy (GTDB): domain Bacteria; phylum Actinomycetota; class Acidimicrobiia; order Acidimicrobiales; family VFJN01; genus ZC4RG19. The sequence goes on from DATGPY010000234.1 coordinate 1,547, forward strand.
CCGATCGACACCATGTCGGCGCCGGTCGTCGCGTAGTCGGCGATCGACTCGAGCGTGACGCCACCGCTGATCTCGAGCAGCGGGCGGGCCGGGTCGGCGGCCCGCACCTCGGCGACGACGGCCCGCACCTGGTCGGGCGCCATGTTGTCGAGCAGGAGGGCGTCGGCGCCCGCGGCCACCGCGGCCCGCACCTGGGACAGGTCGGCGCACTCGACCTGCACCGTCCGCCCCGGCCAGCGCCGCCGGGCCCTGGCCACCGCCTCGGCGATGCCGAACAACTCGAGGTGGTTGTCCTTGAGCAGGACCCACTCCGACAGGTTGCCCCGGTGGTTGTCGCCGCCCCCGGCCCGCACCGCCGCCTTCTCCAGGGCCCGGAGGCCGGGCGTCGTCTTGCGGGTGTCCCACACCCGCAGCGAGCCGCCCGCGGCGGCGACGGCGTCGACGAACCGGGCGGTCAGCGTCGCCACCCCCGACAGGTGGCCGAGGAAGTTCAGGGCCGTGCGCTCGGCGGTGAGGATCGGGGCCAGCCGGCCGGACACCCGGCCGACCTCGGCACCGGCGGTCACCCGGTCGCCGTCGTCCGCGCTCCAGGACAGCTCCAGCGTCGGGTCGACCTGCCGAAACGCCTCCTCGGCGCACAGGCGCCCGGCCAGCACGCCCCCGGCGCGGGGGACCAGCAGCGCCGTCGCCTCCAGGTCGGGGGGCAGCAGCACCGACGTGAGGTCGCCGAGCGGCGTCAGGTCCTCGGCGAGCGCCCGGGCGACGGCCTCGCGGACGGCGGTGATGGGCGGGTGGGCGTCGTGCACGATCGGCCAGTCTCGCGGATGGCAGGCTCGGGGCCATGGTTCGTGCGACCCGCGCCACGTGGGCGGCGGTCGCGCTGGTGCTCGCCGCCGGCGCCCCCGCCTGCAGCTCCGACGACGACGCCGCCGGCGGTGACCCGCCCACGGGGACCGAGGCCCCGGCCGTCGAGGTCACGGCGGCCGACGGGCCGTTCGCCACCGGGTGGCGCACCGACGTGCTCGTGGACGGGAGCCGCACGACCGACGCGGTGCCGGACCGGCAGCCCGAGCTGCCCGAGCGCACGATCGAGGTCGAGGTGTTCTACCCGGCCGAGGGCGAGCCCGGGCCCGAGCCGACCGGGGAGGCGTTCGGCGGGGACACCGCCGCCACCGAGGGGGCGCCCCCGGCGGAGGGCGCCTTCCCGCTCGTGGTCTTCGGCCACGGCTTCGGCGGCCGGGCCGACCACTTCCGTGGCCTGGCCGAGCGGTGGGCGCGCGAGGGCTACGTCGTGGCGCTGCCGTCGTTCCCGCTCAGCCGGGAGGAGGTGGGGGTCTTCGACCTGCCCGCGCAGCCCGGCGACGTCAGCTTCGTCATCGACGAGCTGACCGCCCTGCCCGACGACGACCCGCTCGCCGGCCACGTCGACGCCGAGCGCATCGCCGTGGGCGGCCACTCGCTCGGCGCGGCGACGACCTTCGCCGTCGCCTACAACTCGTGCTGCCGGGACGAGCGCATCGACGCCACGATCCCGGTCGCGGGCGGCACGCTGCCGATGGAGGGCGGCGACTACGAGGACCCGCCCGAGGTGCCGATGCTGCTCGTGCACGGCGCGCAGGACCAGGTGGTGCCGGTCGACGTGGGCGACGCCATGTTCGAGATCTTCGACCCCGTCTGGTACCTGCGCCCGGCGGCGGCGGACCACGTGACGGTGTTCGTCGGCGAGGAGGGCCGGTTGTTCGCCGACGCCGCGGTCGCGTTCCTCGACGCCCACCTGATGGGCGACGAGGGCGCGCTCGCGGCGTTCGGCGACGAGGTGACGGCGAGCGGCGTCGCCGAGTGGCGCACCGGTCCGTGACCGGTGCGCCCCACCGGCGGGGTCAGCCGAGGCCGCGGGCGTCCTGCTTGAGGGCGGTGTCGATGCCGAGCGCCGCGGCCACCACCAGCATCCGCAGCGGGTCCTGCAGCGGGCGGTGGATCTGCACGACGTAGTTGTCGGCCGTCGTGAAGAGGGTCTTGGCCAGGCCCTCCCAGGTCTTGGTGATCCGGGCGATCTCGGCGCCGGTGTGGTCCTGGATGTTGAAGTTCCAGGCCCGCCAGTTCTCGGCGTTGATCGACCCCCAGGTGTGGCCGCCGGCCTCGAGCGAGAACCGGATCTTGCCGATCGCGTTCTGCTGCACGATCTGGCCGACCTCGTTGCCCAGGTGGTCCTGCACGATCACCCGCGACTTGACGATCTTGGCCGGGCGGGTGAGCGACATGAGCACGTTCCCCGCCGTGTCGACCACCTGCAGCTTGTGGGTCATGAACTGGTCGTAGGAGGTCAGCACGCGGATGATCTTCTTGGCCGTCGACTGGCCGACCTGCCGCACCGCGCCGAGCTGGCGGCCGTGCTGGTCGAAGATCGCGTACTCGTTGTTGACCTCGATGAGCTTGGCCTTCTGGTTCACGACCAGCACCGGCTCGGTGAAGATCGTGCCGCCGCCCTGCACGGCGCCCGGCTGGAGGCCGGCCTTGGCCACGTCCTTCTGGATCTTCTCGGGCGCCCGGTTCACGGTCGGGACGGGGGCCCCGCCCTGGGGCGGGTCGACGACCTGGCGGCCGTGTGACGCGGCGTGCTCGGTCCAGCGGGAGCCGTCCCACCACCGTGTCTCGTGGCGGCCGTAGGGATCGGGGTACCAGCCCGGGGGGTGCTGGTCGGCCGCCCCGGCGCCTGCCTGGTCCTGCGTCTGCGACATGGCCGAGGATGCTACGACCCGCCGCGGCCACTGCGCGCGCGGGGGGTCGGCGGGCTCAGGCGAGGTCCGCGCCGACCACGTGGCGCACCCGCAGGCGGTCCGAGGCGTCGGGGTGGTCGACCCGGGCGTGGGCCCCGCGGCTCTCCGTGCGGGCGGCGGCCATCGCGCACAGGGCCGCGGCCACCGTGGCCAGGTTGCGCACGGCGTGGGCCTCGACGTCCGTGCCCGGTGGCACCGCCGCGGCGGCCCGGGCGGCGGCCGCCGCGGCCCGCTCGAGCGAGGCGGCCGACCGCAGGACGCCCGCGTCCCGGGTCATCGCCCGCTGCAGCTCGGTGCGAGCGGCGGCCACCCGGCCGGGGTCGGCGGCGCCGCCGTCGCACCCACCCGCGCCCGGCGGCGGGGAGGGCGCGGGCAGCTCGACCGGGGTCGGCCGGCCCGGGACCGCGGCCTCACCGTCCCCGGCCGCGCCCCCGAGGACGCAGCGCATGGCGCCGGTCGGTCGGGGGCCGTCGACACCGGCGGCGACGGCCTCGACGACCCGGGGCCCGAACACCATCCCGTCGAGCAGCGAGTTCGAGGCCAGGCGGTTGGCGCCGTGGACACCGTTGCACGCCGCCTCGCCGGCCACCCACAGGCCGGGCAGCGTCGTCGCCCCGTCGAGGTCGGCGACGATCCCGCCGCACAGGTAGTGGGCCGCCGGCGCCACCGGCAGCCAGTCGCGGGCCGGGTCGAGCCCGGCCTCCCGCAGCGCCGCCGCGATGGTCGGGAAGCGGTCGCCGAACCGCTCCAGGTGGGTGGCGTCGAGCCAGACGTGGTCGACGTGCTGCTCCTCGAGCACCGCGGTGATGGCCCGGCTCACCCGGTCGCGGGGCAGCAGCTCGTCGACGAACCGGCGGCCGTGGGCGTCCCGCAGCAGCGCGCCGTGCCCCCGCAGCGCCTCGGACAGCAGCGGGCGGGGCATGGCGGGGTGGTGCAGCGCCGTCGGGTGGAACTGGACGAACTCCAGGTCGGCGACCGCCACCCCGGCTCGCAGCGCCATGGCGATGCCGTCGCCGGTGGACTCGGTCGGGTTGGTGGTGACGGCGTAGAGCTGGCCGGCGCCGCCGGTGGCCACGAGGACGTGGCGGGCCCGGACCTCGGCCCGCTCGCCGGTCGGCGTGATCGCCACCACGCCGGCGCAGCGGCCGCCCTCGACGAGCAGGTCGAGCGCGAACCAGTGCTCGTGGACGGCGACGGCGGTCTCCCGCACCGCCGCCACCAGCGCCCGCTCCACCTCGACCCCGGTCGCTGCCCCGCCGGCGTGCACGACGCGGGCGTGCGAGTGCCCGCCCTCCCGGGCGAACAGCAGCTCGCCGTCGGCGTCCCGGTCGAAGATGGCCCCCAGGGCGATGAGCTCGTTGACCCGGCTCGGGCCCTCCTCGACGAGCACCCGCACGGCGTCCTCGTCGCACAGGCCGGCGCCGGCGGCGAGGGTGTCGGCCAGGTGCAGGTCGGTCGAGTCGGGGTCGCCGCCGAGCACGGCCGCGACGCCGCCCTGGGCCCAGCGCGTCGTCGCCTGGTCGAGCTCGCCCTTGGTCAGCACGCCGACCCGCAGGCCGTGGACGTCCGCGGCCCGGACGGCCGCCGAGAGGCCGGCGACGCCGGAGCCGAGGACCAGCAGGTCCAGCGCGCGGTCGATCAGTTCGCCGGGACCTCGACGTAGCGGTGCGGCGGCGGGCCCTGCTGCTGGGCGAGCAGCTCGGCCGTCACCGCGTCGATCCGGCGGTTGGCCGTGTCGACGTGGACGATCCGGGGCTCGTGGTGCGCCAGCTCGGCCTCGTCGTAGTCGGCGTAGGAGATGACGATCACCCGGTCACCGGGGTGCACGAGGCGGGCCGCCGCCCCGTTGAGGCACAGGTCGCCCGAGCCCCGCTCGCCCGCGATGACGTAGGTCTCGAGGCGGGCGCCGTTGTCGATGTCGACGATCGTCACCTGCTCGTGCTCGAGGATGTCGGCGGCGTCGAGCAGGTCGGCGTCGATGGTCACCGAGCCCACGTAGTGCAGGTTCGCGTCGGTGACGACCGCCCGGTGGATCTTCGACTTGAGCATGCGTCGGCGCACGGGTCGCAACCCTCCCTCGGTGGGTGCCGTCAGACGGTCACCCCCACGTTGTCGATGAGCCTTGCTCGCCCGAAACGAACAGCTGCGAGCAGCCGTAGATTCCCGGCGAGGGGCTTCGGGACGGTGAGAGAGTCTGCATCGACCACCTCGGCGTAGTCCAGTTCCGCGAGCGGTTCCGCCTCGATGATCTGGGCCATCAGGTCGCGCACCGCGGCCGGGTCGCGCTCGCCCGCCGTGATCGCCGCCACGCCCGACCGCAGCGCGGTGTGGACGACCGGGGCGGCGGCCCGCTCCTCGGGGCTCAGGTACACGTTGCGCGACGCCATGGCGAGGCCGTCGGGCTCTCGCCGGGTGGGGCAGGCGAC
>DATGPY010000235.1:0-6828 GCA_035304465.1 Acidimicrobiales bacterium
CCGTCCGGCGGGGGGACAAGATCATGGGGTTCGGCCACCGGGTCTACAAGACGACGGACCCCCGCTCCGAGTTCCTCCGGGGCGTCGCCGAGCGCATCGGCGCCGAGAAGGTGGCGTTCGCGTCGCAGGTCGAGCGGACCGTCGTCGAGGTGCTGAACGAGCTGAAGCCCGGCCGCAACCTCTACGCCAACGTCGAGTTCTACGCCGGCGTGGTGATGGAGGACGTGGGCCTGCCGCCCGAGCTGTTCAGCCCGACGTTCGCGTCGAGCCGGGTCATCGGCTGGTGCGCCAACATCCTCGAGCAGGCGGCCGACAACCGCATCATCCGGCCCTCGGCCCGCTACGTCGGCCCGCCGCCGCCCCAGCCGGTCCCGGAGGCCTAGGTTGCAGGGCGTGAAGGTCGACATCGCCACCACGCTGACGCCCGCTATCGTCGAGGCCGTCGAGCGCCTCGTGCCCCAGCTGTCGAGCTCGAGCCCACCGCCGACGGTCGAGCAGCTGGGCGAGGTCGTCTCGTCGCCGGCGACCGACCTGTTCCTGGCCATCGACGACGACGGCGAGATCGTCGGCATGTCGACGTTGGCGGTGTTCCGCATCCCGACGGGGCTGCGGGCCTGGATCGAGGACGTCGTGGTGGACGGCGCGGCACGGGGGCGCGGTGTCGGCGAGGCCCTCACCCGGGCGATGCTCGACCGGGCCCGCGAGCTGGGCTGCCGCACGGTCGACCTGACCTCGCGCCCCTCGCGGGAGGCGGCCAACCGCCTCTACCAGCGGCTGGGGTTCCAGCGACGGGACACCAACGTCTACCGCTACTCGCTCGAGGGCTGACGGGGCCGCCGCGGGGTGGACGTGTCGCACCCCGCCGCTAGGTTCCCTCTCACCACCCGGCGAGGTGGTCCCATCTCGCCCGGTGGCGACGAGGGGGTGATGCCCGTGTCCACGACGACCAGCCGTGCGCCCGCCGAGGGCGACCTGGCGCCGCGCTACCACGACGTGCGTCGCTTCACCGAGCAGCTGGCGGCGCCGCTGTCGCCCGAGGACCAGACCGTGCAGACCGTGCCGGAGGTCAGCCCGACCAAGTGGCACCGGGCGCACACCACCTGGTTCTTCGAGACGTTCGTGCTGCCGCACCTGCCCGGCCACCAGGTCGTCGACCCGGCCTACGGCTTCCTGTTCAACTCCTACTACGAGGCCGTCGGCCCTCGACACGCGCGGCCGCAGCGGGGCCTGATCACCCGCCCCGGCGTCGCCGAGGTCGCCGCCTACCGGCAGGCCGTCGACGACTCCATGGACCGCCTGCTCGCCGAGGGGCCGGCGCCCGAGGTGGCCGCCCTGGTCGAGCTGGGCCTGCACCACGAGGAGCAGCACCAGGAGCTGCTGCTCATGGACATCAAGCACGTGCTCGGGGCCAACCCGCTCCGCCCGGCCTACGCGGACGCCGACCCCCGCCCCGGCGGCGGACCGGCGCCGCCGCTGCGGTGGATCGAGCACGGCGGGGGCGTCGTCGAGGTCGGCCACCCCGGCGACGGCTTCGCCTTCGACAACGAGGGCCCACGCCACGAGGAGCTGCTGCGCCCGTTCGCCCTCGCCTCCCGCCTGGTCACCAACCGCGAGTGGCTGGCGTTCGTCGACGACGGCGGCTACCGCGAGCCGACGCTGTGGATGTCCGACGGGTGGGCCGCGGTGCAGGCGAACGGGTGGGAGGCCCCCGAGTACTGGCAGCGGGGCGACGACGGGTGGTCGGTCCACACCCTCACCGGCACCCGGCCGGTCGATCCCGACGAGCCGGTCGTCCACGTCAGCTGGTACGAGGCCGACGCCTTCGCCCGGTGGGCGGGGTGCCGCCTGCCCACCGAGGCGGAGTGGGAGGCCGTCGTGGCCACCCTCCCGGCTGACCGGCTGGGCGTCGACACCTGGGGCCTGCACCCCCGGCCGGGGGAGGGCCAGTGGTGTGGCGAGGTGTGGCAGTGGACGGCCAGCCCCTACGTCGCCTACCCGGGGTTCCGGCCGGCGCCGGGCGCGGTGGGCGAGTACAACGGCAAGTTCATGGTCAACCAGCACGTCCTGCGGGGCGGGGCGTGCATCACGCCCGCCGGCCACACCCGCACCACCTACCGGAACTTCTTCCCGCCCGGGGCGCGGTGGGCGTTCGCCGGCGTGCGACTGGCGGTCGACCGGTGAGCCGTGCGGCACCGGGGCGGGTGACCGTCGACGTGCACCTCGGCCCCGACGACCTGCGGGCCGCGCTGCGGCGCGACGCGGCGGCCGGCCTCACCGCCCGCCCCAAGTCCATGCCGCCGGTCTGGTTCTACGACGAGCGGGGGTGCGAGCTGTACGAGGCCATCACCCGCACGCCGGAGTACTACCCGTTCCGGGCCGAGCGGGCGCTGCTGCAGGCCGCCGCCGGCGACATCGCCCGGGCCGCGGGCGCCGAGGTGCTGGTCGAGCTCGGCGCCGGCAACGCCGAGAAGACCCGCCTGCTGCTCGACGCCATGGCCGCGGCGCCGACCGGCCTGTCCGGCTACGTGCCCGTCGACGTCGCCGAGGGGACGCTGCGCCGGGCCGCCGGGGAGGTCGCCCGGGCCCACGGCGTCGACGTGCACGCGGTGGTCGGCGACTTCCACCACCACCTGGGTGCCGTGCCCGAGGCCGACGGCCCCCGCCTCCTCGCCTTCCTGGGCAGCACCATCGGCAACCTCGTCCCGGCCGAGCGGCGTGCCTTCCTCGCCGAGGTCGCGGCCCTGCTCGCCCCGGACGACGCGTTCCTCCTGGCCACCGACCTGGTCAAGCCGGTCGAGCGCCTGGAGGCCGCCTACGACGACGCCGCGGGCGTCACCGCGGCCTTCAACCGCAACCTGCTGGCGGTCCTCGACCGCGAGCTGGGGGCCGACTTCGACCCCGCCGGGTTCGACCACGTGGCCCGCTGGGTGCCGAGCGCGTCGTGGGTCGAGCTGGCGCTCCGGGCGCGGTGGCCGATGAAGGTCGAGCTGCCCGCGATCGAGCTGGTGGCCGAGTTCGAGGCGGGCGAGGAGCTGCGGACCGAGGTCAGCACCAAGTTCACGCCCGAGCAGGTGCGCGACGAGCTGGGCGCCGTGGGTCTCGAGGTCGTGGGGGCCTGGACCGACCCCGACGGCGACTACCTCGTGAGCCTCGCCCGTCACCGGCGGTGACCACGGCCCGGCAGGTGCGCGTCGCCGTGCCCGCGGCGGAGGCCGAGCTGGCGGCCGACGCCCTGTGGCAGGCCGGCGCCGCGGCCATCGAGGAGCGGCCGGGCCAGCTGCTCGCCGGCGTGGCCGACGGCGGCGACCTCGACGCGCTGCTGGCGGCGGTGGCGTCCCGCTGGCCGGCCGAGGTCGTCGAGGTCGACCTGGACGGCGCGCTCGACGCCTGGCGGGCGCACGCGCGGGCGGTGCGGGCGGGCCACCGGCTGGTCGTCCGGCCGCCCTGGGTCCCCCGGCCGCCGGGTCCGGGCGTCGACATAGTCGTCGACCCCGGCCGGGCCTTCGGCCACGGCGCCCACCCGACCACCCGCCTGGCCCTCGAGCAGATCGACGCCCGGGTCGCCAGGGGCGAGCGGGTGCTGGACGTCGGCTGTGGCAGCGGCGTGCTGGCCGTCGCCGCGCTGGCCCTGGGGGCGTCGTCGGCGGTCGCGGTCGACGTCGACCCCGAGGCCCGGGCAGCCACCTGCGCCAACGCGGCCCGCAACGGCGTGGCCGACCGCCTGGCCGTCCTCGACGACGCCGCGCAGGTCACCGGCCGGTTCGACCTGGTCGTGGCCAACATGCTGCTGCCCGACCTGGCCGCCGTCGCCCCCGACCTCGCCCGGGCCGCGGCGCCCGGCGCGCCCGTGGTCGTCAGCGGGCTGCTCGAACGCCAGGTCGACGATCTGGTGGCGGTCGCCGCCCGGACCGGCCTCGTCCCGGAGGGCGAACCGCCGTCGCGGGCCGAGGGCTGGGTGGCGCTCAGCCTCCGGGCGCGGTGACCGGCTCGACGGCGACGACCGCACCGACCGGGATCGGGGCGTGCACGTGGGGGAAGAGCTCCCCGGGGTGGCTCTCGGCCCAGCGGAGGTCGGCGGCCACCGCGGCGCGGTCGACGACGAGCGCGACCAGCGGACCGGCACCCGTGAAGTGGCGGGCGAGCGTGGCCGGCAGCTGGCGCCGGGTCGAGCAGTGGACGAACCCCTCCTCGTCCAGGCTCGGGGGGTGGATCGTGCCCCGCCGGCGGGCCTCCTCCCAGGCCTCGGGGGTCGTGACGTGGAGGATGTCGTCGTCGGCCACCGTCACGCCTCCGTGATCCGGTAGATCGTGCCGCCCAGCGACAGCACGTACACCTCGCCGGCGGCGTCGGTGCCGAAGGCGACCAGCTCGTCGGCGGCGGCGTCGAACGTGCGCTCCTCGGCGACGGCGCCGTCCGCCACCCGCACGGCGCGCAGCCGCCCGTCGCAGTAGTCGGTGAACAGGTAGGCGCCGTCCAGGGCCGGGAGGCCGGCGCCCCGGTGGACGACGCCGCCGGTCACCGCGCAGCTGCCGTCGTCGTGGTGGAGCTCGAGCAGCGGCAGCACGGCGCCCGGCGGGTTGCTGCCGCCCTCGTAGGGCCGGGTCCCCTCCACCTGGTCCCAGCCGAGGTTGGCGCCCCGCCCGGCGCCGTCGGCCGCCGGCAGCAGGTCGATCTCCTCGACGGCGTCCTGGCCGACGTCCGCGACCCACAGGTCGCCGGTGACGGGGTCGAAGGTGAACCGCCACGGGTTGCGGACGCCGTAGAGCCAGACCTCGGGGGCGCCGTCCCGACCGTCGGCGAACGGGTTGTCGGGCGGGATCCCGTAGGGCCGGTCGCCCTCCGCCCGGGTGGGGTCGATGCGCAGCAGGCTTCCGAGGAGGGCGTGGGGGTCCTGCCCGTTGCCCTCGGGATCGCCGGCCCCCCCGCCGTCGCCGAGCCCCACGTACAGGTACCCGTCGGGCCCGACGGCCAGGTCACCGCCGTTGTGGTTGGGGTAGGGCTGCTCGATCGCCAGCAGCTCCCGGTGCGACCCGGCCTCGACCGCGTCGCCGTCCAGGGCGTAGGCGTCGACCCGGGTGTCGCCGTCGGGGGCGAGGCTGTAGCTGACGTAGAGCGTCGACCCGTCGGGCGCCACCTCGATGCCGAGCAGGCCCTGCTCGGCGGCGGTGACGACCCGGTCGGAGATGTCGAGGACCGGGTCGCCCAGGGCACCGTCCCGCAGCGGCCGCACCCGGCCCTCCCGCTCGGCGACCAGCGTCGTGCCCGTCGCGGGGTTGGCGACGAGGTCGGTGGGGGCGTCGGCCTCGGCGACCGGCTCCAGCGCCAGCTCGACCTCGTCGAGCGGCCGGGCGCGCGTCCCCGGCGCCGCGGTCCCCGGCGGGTCGGTGGTCGGGGCCGTCGTGGTGGTGCCGGACGCGGCGCCGTCCCCGTCGTCGCCGTCCCCGCCGGCGTCCCCGTCGCCACCGCCGCAGGCGACCCCGGCGGCCAGCGCCGCAGCGGCCACGGCGGCGAGCGCTGCGCGTCCTCTCATCGCCCGCGACGGTAGCGGCGGCTCAACCCGCCGGCCTGGCCCGTCGGATCAGCCCCTCCTGCATGACCGACGCGACCAGCGTCCCCTCCCGGGTGAACACCAGGCCCCGGGACAGGCCCCGGGCGCCGCTGGCGTTGGGGCTGTCCTGGGCGTAGAGCAGCCAGTCGTCGGCCCGGAACGGGCGGTGGAACCACATGGCGTGGTCGAGGCTGGCCATGAAGATCGTCGGGTCGAACCAGCTGCCGCCGTGGGGGAGCGTGGCGGTGTCGAGCAGCGTCATGTCCGACGCGTAGGTCAGCACGATCGTGTGGAGGATCGGGTCGTCGGGCAGGGTGCCGTCGGCGCGCAGCCACACGTGCTGGTGGGGCGGTCGCGGCGCCCGGTCCGGCCCCGGCCAGTCGACGTGGCGGACGTCGATGGGGCGGGGCCGGGCGAGGAAGTCCGGCTGGCCGAGGCCGGCGCGCTCGAACCGCTCCCGCATGGTCGGGAGCTCCTCGGGCGGGGGAACCTCCGGCATCGGGAAGGCGTGGTCGTAGCCCTCCTCCGGGACCTGGAAGCTGGCCGACATGTTGAAGATCGCCCGCCCGTGCTGGATGGCCACCACCCGGCGGGTCGTGAACGAGCCACCGTCGCGGATCCGGTCGACCTCGTAGAGCACGGGCACCTTCGGGTCGCCGGCCCGGAGGAAGTAGGCGTGCAGCGAGTGGACGTGCCGCCCGGGATCGACCGTGCGGGCTGCGGCCACCAGCGCCTGGCCGGCCACCTGGCCGCCGAAGATGCGCTGGCGGTCCTCGTCGGGCGAGACGCCGCGGAAGATGTTGACCTCGATCGGCTCGAGGTCCAGCAGCTTCACCAGATCGTCGACTGCATCCTGGGGCACGGGCGGACGCTACCGTCCGGCGCCGTGAACGACGATGTGACCGATGGCCGGTTCCCCGACGGCTTCCTCTGGGGCACCGCGACCGCCGCGCACCAGATCGAGGGCGGCAACTGGAACAACGACTGGTGGGCCTGGGAGCACACCGAGGGCTCGCCGACCGCCGAGCCCTCCGGCGACGCCTGCGACTCCTGGAACCGCTGGGAGGAGGACGTGGCGCTCGTGGCCGACCTCGGCGTCGGCACCTACCGCTTCTCCGTCGAGTGGAGCCGCATCGAGCCCGAGGAGGGCGAGTGGTCCCGGGCCGCGGTGGCCCACTACCGGCGCCTGTGCGAGGCGCTGCGGGCCCACGGGGTCGAGCCCACCGTCACCCTGCACCACTTCACGACCCCCCGCTGGGTCGTGGCCCGGGGCGGCTGGG
>DATGPY010000236.1:0-7646 GCA_035304465.1 Acidimicrobiales bacterium
CGGCCGGCCTCGAGCACCCGGACGATCTCGCCGTACTTCTCGCCGAAGAAGGCGATGGCGCCGAGCTGCCGGGCCTCCTCCATCGTCGTCTCGTAGTGGCGGACCGGGGCGTTGTCGAGGATCTCCCGGTTGGCGACGTCCTCGATCTCGCGGATCTGGTCCGGGGTGAGGGCCTCGAAGTGGCTGAAGTCGAACCGGAGCCGGTCGGGCGCGACGAGCGAGCCCTGCTGCTTGACGTGTGCGCCCAGCACCTCGCGCAGGGCCCAGTGCAGGATGTGCGTGCCGGTGTGGTTGCGACGGATGGCGTCCCGCCGCTCGCCGTCGATGCGGGCGTCGGCCTGCTGGCCGACCTCGATCGTGCCCTCCCGCATCCGCACGACGTGCTTGTGCAGGCCGGGCAGCCCGTAGACGGTGTCGACGACCTCGGCCACGCCGGTGGGCGTGATGATCACGCCGGTGTCGCCCACCTGGCCGCCGGCCTCGGCGTAGAAGGGCGTGCGATCGAGGTAGACGCCGTCGCCGATGACGCCGATGACCGTGGCCTTCGTCTCGTACTCCTCGCGGCCGGTGAACTCGGTCGGCCCGTGCTCGGCCAGCAGCTGCTGCTGGCGGGTGACCTCGTCGCCGGTGGCCACCCCGCCGGCCTTGCTGTGGGCCCGGGCCCGCCGGCGCTGCTCCTCCATGGCCGCCTCGAAGCCGGCCACGTCGACCGAGAAGCCCCGCAGCTCGGCGGTCTCCTGGGTGACCTCGAACGGGAAGCCGTAGGTGTCGTGCAGCTGGAAGGCGACCGAGCCGGGCAGCGTGCCCCCCGGCTGGAGCTTGTCGAGGTGCTCGTCGAGGATCCGCGAGCCGGTGGCCAGCGTGCGGCGGAAGGTCTCCTCCTCGCGGCTGATCGTCGGCACGACCAGGTCGCGGTTCTCGACGACGACCGGGTAGGCCTCGCCCATGACCTCGATGGTGCGCTCCACCATCGCCGGCAGCACCGGCCGCTCGACGCCCAGCAGGTAGGCGAAGCGGATGGCCCGCCGGATGACCCGGCGCAGGACGTAGCCCCGGTCCTCGTTGGAGGGGATGACCCCGTCGGCGACGAGGAAGGTCATCGTCCGGGCGTGGTCGGCCATCAGCCGCAGGGCGATGTCGCCCAGCTCGGACCGCCCGAGGCGGTGCCCGGTGACCGACTGGGCCTCCTCGACGAGGGCGGCCAGCGTGTCGGCGGCGTACAGGCTCGGGCTGCCGGCCAGGACGGCCATGATCCGCTCGAGGCCCGCGCCGGTGTCGATGTTCTTCTGCGGCAGGTCGCTGAGGTGGCCGTCGGCCTCCCGCAGGTACTGGGGGAAGACGAGGTTCCAGATCTCGACGTAGCGCTGCTCGGCCTCGGGGTTGGCCGGGCCGCCGTCGGGCCCCAGCTCGGGTCCGTAGTCCCAGAAGATCTCCGAGGACGGCCCACAGGGGCCGGTCTCCCCCATCTCCCAGAAGTTGTCGGCCCCCATGCGCTGGATGCGCTCGCGGGGGAAGCCGACGCCGTCGGCCCAGATCTCCTCGGCCTCGTCGTCGCTCTCGTGGACCGTCACCCAGAGGCGCTCGGCGTCGAGCTCGAGCACCTCGGTGACGAACTCCCAGGCCCAGGAGATGGCGTCGGCCTTGAAGTAGTCGCCGAAGCTGAAGTTCCCCAGCATCTCGAAGAAGCTGAGGTGGCGGGGCGACCGGCCGATCGCGTCGAGGTCGTTGTGCTTGCCCCCGGCCCGCACGCACCGCTGCACCGAGGCGGCCCGCCGCGGCTCGAACGGGACGGCCTCCTCCCCGAGGAAGTAGGGGACGAACTGCATCATCCCCGAGTTCGTGAACATCGGGGCGCTGGGATGCGTCGGGATGAGGCTGGCCGAGGGCACGATGGTGTGCTGCCGGGCGGCGAAGAAGTCCGTCCAGGCGCGGCGCAGCTCGGCGGAGGTCCGCGGTGCCATACGGCGGTCCAGCCTACTGGCGGCCCCGGCCGTCGCGGACCCCGGCGGCGGCACCGACGCCGAGCTCGCGCCGCAGCTCGGCCTCGCGCGCAGCCATCGTGGACCGGGCCTCCTCGACCGCGGCCCGCAGCTCGGTGCCGAGCCGCCGGACGTCGGTGCCGAGCCGCTTCACGGTCGTGGCCACCTCGTCCTGGACGTGCTCGGGGGTGTACCGCTGCACCGCCCGCAGGACCCGCCGGCGGATCCACATCGCGCCGCCGAACCCTGCGGTGAGGCCGGTGGTGAACCAGAACGTGCGCTTCAGCATGGGTGGTGCTCGGGGTCGCTGCCTCGCGGGGAGCGGGCGGGACGTCCGGCCGTCACCGCCCGTCGCCGTTGCGCGTGGCACCGCCGGACCGGCGCCGCAGGCGGCGGGCCGCCTTCGCCGTACCGCTGGCGAACGCCACGCCCTTGATGACCGGGTTGGCCATGGCGATGTAGGCCAGCCGGGAGGCCGAGTCGACCGTGCCGGTGACCGACTCGGCCGTCGACACCAGGTTGTCGAGCCGCATGATCTCGTAGTTGGCCGCCTCGACCGTGTCGCGCAGGTCGTGCAGGACCGGGGCGGCGTCCTGGCGCAGGACGGTGGCGACCTCGCGCAGGGCCCGCAGGGTGCGGACCAGCGCCACCACCCCGACCGCCAGCAGCACGACGGCGACGACGCTGCAGGCGGCCACGATGGTGGCGGCCAGGTCGGAGGCGCTCACGATCGGTCCCCGTCGCCCGGGGCGGGCTCACGGCCACCGTCGGCCAGTCGGTCCATGCGCTCGGCGATCTCCTGCTCGTAACCGTGCCGCGAGGGCTCGTAGTACACGACGTCGCGGGCCCCGTCCGGAAGGTACTGCTGGGGCACCCATCCCCGCGGATCGTCGTGAGGATACTCGTAGCCCACGCCGTGCCCGAGCGAGCGCGCGCCCCGGTAGTGGGCGTCCCGCAGGTGCACCGGGACCTCGCCGCCGACGCCCCGCCGGACGTCCTCCCGCGCCCGCCAGATGGCGACCGCCGTGCGGTTGGACTTCGGCGCCGTCGCCAGGTGGACGACCGCTTGGGCGAGGTTGAGCTGGGCCTCGGGCAGGCCGACGTACTCGACGGCCTGGGCCGCCGCCGTCGCCACCAGCAGGCCCGTCGGGTCGGCCTCGCCGACGTCCTCGCTCGCCAGGATGACCAGCCGCCGGGCGATGAACCGGGCGTCCTCCCCGGCCTCGAGCATCCGGGCCAGGTAGTGCAGCGCCGCTTGGGGGTCGGACCCCCGGATGCTCTTGATGAAGGCCGAGACGACGTCGTAGTGCTCGTCACGCCCGTAGCGCTGGAGCTTCGTGCCCAGCGCGGCCTCCGCGTCGGCCAAGGTGACGACCGGGCGGGCGGCGTCGGGTTCGCGCGCCCGGGCGAGTGCGACCGCCACCTCGAGACAGGTCAGGGCGTGGCGTCCGTCGCCCCCGACCCGGTCGGCCAGGTGACCGAGCGCCTCGTCCTCGGCCTCGGCCCCTTCGGCGGCGAGGCCCCGGCGCAGGAGCGTCGCGATCGCCTCGGGGCCGAGCGGCTGCAGCCGGAACAGCGTCGAGCGGGAAAGCAGGGGCGCGTTGACCTCGAAGTAGGGGTTCTCGGTCGTCGCCCCGACCAGCACGAGCAGGCCGCTCTCCACGGACGGCAGCAGCGCGTCCTGCTGCGCCTTGTTGAACCGGTGGACCTCGTCGAGGAACAGGATCGTGCCCTGGCCCCGCTCCCCCAGCCGGGCCTCGGCCCGGGCGATCGTGTCGCGCACGTCCTTGACGGTCGCCGAGACGGCCGAGAGCTGCTCGTAGGCCTTGGCGGTGTGGCGGGCGATGACCTGCGCGAGCGTCGTCTTGCCGGTGCCGGGCGGCCCCCAGAGGATGACCGACGACAGCCGGTCGGACTCGACGAGCACCCGCAGCGGCCGACCCGGCCCCACCAGCTCGTCCTGGCCGACGACGTCGTCGAGCCGCTGGGGGCGCAGCCGGGCCGCGAGCGGCGCCTGCCGCGCCAGGTGCTCCTCCGCGGCCGCGCTGAACAGGTCGCCTCCCCCGGGGCCCGACGATGGTGCCATCGCGGCGAGGCTACCGAGCCGCCGCCCACGCCGGTCGGGCGCCACCCGTCGCCGGTTGTGGCCCCGGCCCGGTGCGAGAGAATGGCCGGGTGACCGACGTGCGCCGGAGCCCCCGGCTGAGCCGTGACGAGGTCGCCCGGGTCCTCCGCCGGGCGGCCGAGCTGGACGCGGCGACCGAGCGGTCGCCCGTCGACGGCTACGAGCCCGCCGCGGTCGAGGAGGCGGCCCGGGAGGTGGGCCTGTCGCCGACCGCCGTCCGCCAGGCCGTCGCCGAGCTGCGGGCCGGGGTGCTCCCGGCCGAGGGCGCACCGGCCCGGCGCCGGGCCGGCACGTCGCGGACGGTGGGCGAGCAGCGCCTCGTCGCCACGCCGCCCGAGGCGGCCCTGTCGCGGATCGACCGCTTCCTGCGGACCCAGATGCTCGAGCTGCGGCGCCGGGCCGGCGACCGGTCCGTCTACCGGCAGCGCACCGACCTGGTCGCCAGCCTCCGCCGCACCCTCGACTTCGCCGGGGCCATCAAGCTCGACGGCCTCCGCACCGTCGACGTGCTCGTCACCCCCGCCGACGACGAGCGCACGCTCGTGCGCATCGAGGCCGAGCTGGCCACCAGCCGGGCCAACGCGGTGGCCGGGGGCGCGGCCGCGGGCTCCGCGGTCGCCGTCGCCACCGGGCTGCTCGGCGCGGTGCTGGCCGAGCCGGTGCTGGTCGTCGGCGCCCTGCCCGCGGGCGCGGTCGTCGGCGGCGGCGGCATCCGGGTGGCCGCGGGTCGCTGGCAGCGGCGGCGCGACGACGTCGCCGAGGTGCTCGCCGCGCTCCTCGACCGCCTCTGAGCCGGGCGCCCCGGGTGCCCCGCCGGGTCAGGCCTTCGGCGGCAGGACCCGCAGGCCCAGCTCGGCCAGGACCTGGGGGTCGACCGGCGCGGGCGCGTCGGTGAGCGGGTCGGCGCCCGACTGGGTCTTCGGGAAGGCGATGACCTCGCGGATGTTCTCCTCGCCGACCAGCAGCGCGACCAGCCGGTCGATGCCGAACGCGAACCCGGCGTGCGGCGGTGCCCCGTAGCGGAAGGCGTCGAGCAGGAAGCCGAACCGCGCCCGGGCCTCCTCCTCGTCGATGCCCAGCAGGCCGAAGATCGTCTGCTGGATGTCGGGCCGGTGGATACGGACCGAGCCCGAGCCCAGCTCCCAGCCGTTGAGCACGAGGTCGTAGGCCTGGGACCGGACCCGCAGGAGGTCCTCCGGGTCGTCGGAGCCCAGCAGGTCGAGGTCGTCGGGGTGGGGCATCGTGAAGGGGTGGTGGGCCGGCACGGGGCGGCCGTCGTCGTCGATTCCCTCGAACAGCGGGAAGTCGACGACCCAGAGGTAGTTGAGCCCGCCCTCGGTGACGGGGGGCCGGCCGAGCTCGAGGCGCAGCAGCCCGAGGACGTGCTGCACGACGCGCCGCTCGTCCGCCACCAGCAGGAGCAGGTCGCCCGGCGCCGCCTCCAGCGCCCGCCGGATCCCGGCCAGCTCGTCGTCGGTGAGGAACTTGGCGACCGGGCTGTCGAGCGCCTCCTCCTGGACCCGCATCCAGACGAGGCCCTTGGCACCCCACCGCTTGGCCCTGTCGGTGAGGTCGTCGAGCCGCTTGCGCGACAGCTCGGCCCCACCCGGCACCCGGATGCCCTTCACCACCTGGCCGGCGAAGGCCTTGAAGCCGGTGGCGACGAAGACCTCGGTGAGCTCGACCAGCTCCATGCCGAAGCGCACGTCGGGCTTGTCCGACCCGTAGCGCTCCATGGCCTCGTGCCAGCTCATCCGGGGGATCTCGCCCAGCTCGGTGCCGGTGACGGCACGGGTGCAGGCCCGGATCGCCTCGGAGACGCAGGCGATGATCTCGTCCTGCCCGACGAAGCTGGCCTCGACGTCGAGCTGCATGAACTCGAACTGCCGGTCGGCGCGGAGGTCCTCGTCGCGCAGGCACCGGGCGATCTGGTAGTAGCGGTCGATCCCCCCGACCATCGTGAGCTGCTTGAACAGCTGGGGGCTCTGCGGCAGCGCGTAGAAGCTGCCCGGCTGCAGGCGGGACGGGACGACGAAGTCCCGGGCGCCCTCGGGCGTCGAGGCGATGAGCATGGGCGTCTCGACCTCGATGAAGCCCTGCTCCTCCATCGACCGCCGGATGGCGCTGTTCACCGCGGCCCGGGCCCGCAGGTTGCGCTGCATGCGGCTGCGGCGCAGGTCGACGTAGCGGTGGCGGAGCCGGACCGTCTCGTCGGCCTCGATGCGGTCGTCGACCGGGAAGGGCGGCGGCTCGGCCGTGCTCAGGACCTCGACCGTGCAGTCCCCGACCTCGACCTCGCCGGTGGCCAGGTCGGGGTTGGCGGTGCCCTCGGGCCGGACCCGGACCACCCCGGTGACGCGCACGACCCACTCGTTGCGCACGTCCACGGAGCCGTCGACGACGCACTGGACGACGCCCTCGCGGTCGCGCAGGTCGATGAACGCGAGGTGCTCGCCGTGCTCGCGGCGGCGGGCGACCCAGCCGCACAGCGACACCGTCTGTCCTGCGTGGGCCGGGCGCAGCTCGCCGCACCAGTGCGTGCGCATGCCCCAGGCCGGCGGGTAGTCGGTCACTCTGCCTCCACGATCGTGCGGACCCGCGCGACGAGCTCGTCGCGCGGGACGGTCTGCTGCTCACCGAGGCGCAGGTCGCGCACGGTGGCCGTCCCCTCGGCGAGCTCCTGCTCGCCGACGATCACCGCCACCCGGGCGCCGGAGCGGCCGGCCGCCTTCATCTGCGCCTTCATCGACCGCCCGCCGAAGGCCCGGTCGGTGCGCAGGCCCGCGGCCCGCAGCTCCTGCGCCAGGTCGCGGGCCGCCGCCCCGCCGGTGACGTCGACGACGAACACGTCGAGCACCGACTCGGGGGCCGGCAGCACGCCCTCGGCGTCGCAGGCCAGCAGCATGCGCTCGACGCCCGACCCGAACCCGATGCCGGGCGTGGGCGGACCGCCCAGCTGCTCGACCAGGCCGTCGTAGCGGCCGCCCCCGATGACGGTCGACTGCGCGGTCTCGAGGGCGTCGCTCTGGAACTCGAAGAGCGTGTGCGTGTAGTAGTCGAGCCCCCGCACGAGCCGGACGTCGACCTCGAAGGGGATTCCGAGCGCCCGCAGGCCCTCCTGGACCCGGTCGAAGTGCGCCCGGGAGCCCTCGTCGAGCACGTCGGCGATGCGGGGCGCGTCGGCCACGACCTGCTGGGTCTCCGGCCGCTTGGAGTCGAGGACCCGCAGCGGGTGGCTCTCGACCTTCTGCCGGTCCTCGGCCGGCAGGTCGGCGGCCCGGTCGCGCAGCCACTCGGTCAGCGTGCGGGCGTAGGCGGCCCGGTCGGCCGGGGTGCCCATGGTGTTGATCACGAGGCGCCAGCGCCGCAGCCCGAGGGCCGCCAGGTAGTCCGCCCCCAGGGCGATGACCTCGACGTCGACGTCGGGGTCGGCCTCGCCGAGGACCTCGACGTCGACCTGGTGGTGCTGGCGCAGCCGGCCGGCCTGGGGGCGCTCGTAGCGGAAGACCGGCGTGACGCACCACACCTTCCAGGGCGTGACC
>DATGPY010000237.1:0-2508 GCA_035304465.1 Acidimicrobiales bacterium
TGCTGGCGCACGCCACCCGGCCACAGGCCGTCGGGCACTGCCCGATCCTCGGCGAGGAGGTGACCTTCGGGCTCGGGTTCACGCCGACGACGCCCCGCCGCCCGCTGGGCCCCAACCCCCGCAGCTTCGGGCACTTCGGCAGCGGCGGGGCGCTCGGCTTCGCCGACCCCGACGCCGGGCTGGCGTTCGGCTACGTGCTGAACCACGTGATCCCCCGCTGGCAGAGCAGCCGCAACCGGGCGCTGATCGACGCCGTCTACGCCGCGCTCGCCGGCAGCTGACCGGGCGGGCCGGACGCCGGACCGGCAGGACCGCACCGGCTCGGCGGCGCGGAACGCACCGTGCCTCCGCCGGCACGGAGGCGGCAGCCCGTCGACCGCGAAGACGGTCGGGCGTATCGTCGACGCCGCGGACCGGTCTCGTCGGCGCGATGGCGGCGCCACCACGCCGTGGCGTCGAGCACGTGGCGTCGACGGGACCTGGCGGAAGGAGCACCGACATGGCGCAGGCGAGCCCCGAACCGAGCGGGCCGACGCGGGTCGACGAGATCGCACCGGGCATCCACCGGCTGTCGACGTTCGTGCCGGACGTCACCCCGACCGGCTTCACGTTCAACCAGTTCCTCCTGGCGGACGACGAGCCGCTGCTGTTCCACACCGGCCACCGGTCGCTGTTCCCGTCGGTGCGCGACGCCATCGACGACATCGTGGGGATCGAGCGGCTGCGGTGGATCACCTTCGGCCACGTGGAGTCCGACGAGTGCGGGGCGATGAACCTCCTGCTGGCCGCCGCCCCGGCGGCCGAGGTGGCGCACGGGGCCCTCGGGTGCGCGGTGTCGGTGCCGAGATGGCCGACCGACCGCCCCGCCCCCTGGCGGACGGCGAGGTGCTCGGGCTCGGCACGCTGCGGGTCCGGCGCCTCGAGACCCCGCACGTGCCCCACGGGTGGGACGCCGGGCTGTTCTACGAGGAGACCACCGGCACGCTGCTGTGCGGCGACCTCTTCACCGCCTGCGGCGACGGGCCCGCGCTGACCGACGAGGACGTCGTCGGCCCGGCGATCGAGGCGGAGGACATGTTCGGCTACAGCTGCCTCGCGCCGTCGACCCCGGCGACGATCGAGCGGCTGGCCGAGCTGGCGCCCCGCCGGCTGGCGCTCATGCACGGGCCGTCCTTCGTGGGCGACGCCGCCGGCGCGCTGCTCACCCTCGCAGCCGACCACCGCCGGCGCCTCGACCAGGCGGCGGCCTGACCCGCGCGCCCGGCGGCCGTCACCCGCCGGGACCGGTCGGGCGGCCGACGCCGTCCCCGTGCCGGCCGGGTGGTGGCACGTCGAGCAGCTCGCCGTTCGCCGGCGGCGGGCGGCCGTCGACGGTGATGGGGCGGGCGGCCGCGGTCCAGACGCTCGGCCCGTCCATCGCCTGCAGGTGCAGGTGCGGCTCGCTGGAGTTGCCGGAGTTGCCGCACTCGGCCACCACCTGCCCGGCCACGACCCGGTCGCCGCGGCGGACGCGGAGCGAGCGGCGCCGCAGGTGGGCGAGCACGACGTGGGTGCCGTCGCCGGCCCGGACCACGAGGTGGTTGCCGAGGATGGCGGAGGGCCCGGCCAGCTCCCGCACGCTCTCGAGCACGAGGTACACGAGGCCGAGCGGAGAGGTGCGGCTCCAGTGGTCGCGCCACCACCCGACCGCCCGCACGACCTCACCGTCGACCGGCGAGCGCACCGGCCGGCCGAACCCGGGGAAGTCCTCGGGCCGGCGGGCGACGGGCAGCACGGCGAAGCCCGGGCGGGCGCCGCCGCCGGGGTCGTGGACGAGGTCGACGGCGTAGGTCTGCGCCCAGGCGTGGATCCCGTGGCTCGGCACCCGGGTGGTCGGGCTGTTCAGCGCCCGCCAACGACCCTCGACCGGCGCCGCCAGCGCCACGACCGGACCGGCCGGCGTGGCCAGGCGGACATAGAGCGCCATCGCCACCGCGAACAGGACGAGCACGGCGACGAACACCCGGCCGGACACCTCGGCGAGCACGGCCGCGGCGAGCAGGGCGACGCTCACCGCCACGAGCGGCATGCGACAACGCACGAGCAGCGTGCGCCAGCGGCTGGATCGCGGTTCCTCCACGGTGGTGAGCTTCCCGTCCCGCCCGGCGGCAAGCATCGCACGCCGGTCCCCGCCGCAGCGCGAGGCGGCGCGCCGCAGGTCCCGTCGGCTCCGGGTCGTGCCCGGCCCCACCCGTCGATCGGGAGCCTCGCGACCGGCCGCCGTCGGTGCGTCGGTCCGGCGCAGCGGTGGAGGCGACGGGAGTGGTGGAGACGATGGGATTCGAACCCACGACCCCCTGCTTGCAAAGCAGGTGCTCTAGCCAGCTGAGCTACGTCCCCGCGGCGTGGACGCGCCAGCGTACCGGCCGGGTGCCGCCGCGACGAACGTCGGGCGCGCCCCACAGCGTCCACGGTTCGTGAGGCGTCAACCGTCCTGCGTGGCGCCCTGAACATCCGGCCGCCCCGCGG